>DASZOA010000299.1:0-10331 GCA_035551055.1 Solirubrobacteraceae bacterium | reverse complement strand
GCCCGTCAAGGTCTCCTACAACGGCATCCAGGTCCTGACGCTGGCGTCCAACGACACGTACTACAACTCCAACCGCGAGCTGGCGCGCGCGATCGCGAAGGCCTTCCACGAGGACTTCCTGCAGCTCGCCGAGGAGGGCGTCGACATCATCCAGCTCGACGAGTTCGTCTGGCCATACGGCATGTCCGACTGGGAGGTCGAGGCGTTCAACCTCGCCGTCGACGAGGTGCCCGGCGTCCAGTTCTGGGTCCACTCGTGCTGGGGCAACTACTCCGGTACGCCGGGCTACTTCCCCGACGAGGGGGAGAAGGAGTTCGGCGCGTGGGTGCTCGACAAGCGCGCGCCCGACGCCGCCGCCCCGGAGCGTGCCGCGGCGATCTTCCCCCACGCCCTCGACGCGCACATGGACGCGCTGAACTACGAGGTCGCCCGCGTCGGACCCGACGACCTCAAGTCGCTCGTCGACAACAACTGGGACCGCGACTTCGTCGCCGGCGTCGTCGACGTCAAGTCGACGATCACCGAGACGGCCGAGGACATCGCCGCGCGGATCCGCATGTGCCTGGAGGTCGTGCCGGCCGACCGGCTCGGGCTGACGACCGACTGCGGCCTGATCAACCTGCCGCGGATGATCGGCGCCAACAAGCTGCGCGCGCTCGTCGACGGCGCGAACATCGTCCGCGACGAGATCAAGGCGGGGACGGCGCCGAAGGCCGCGCTGGCCGGGTAGGAGCCAGATGTCGATCGGCACGGATACCGCCGGCGCGCCCGCACCGACGCAGGATCTGCTCGAGGTTCGCAGCCCCTACGACGGCACGATCGTCGGCGAGGCTGCCGTTCCCGGTGAGGCGGCTGTGGAGGCCGCGCTCGACGCGGCCGCCGCCGCCGCCCCGGTGCTCGCGGCGCTGCCGGCCTGGGAGCGCTCCGAGCGCCTGCTCGCGGCGTCCGTGCGGATCGGCGAGCGCATCGACGCGCTCGCCCGGACGATCGCGCTCGAGGCGGGCAAGCCGGTCCGCGACGCGCGCGCGGAGGTGACGCGGGCGATGTACGTCTTCCGCTGGGCGGGCGAGCAGGCAAAGCGCATGGAGGGCCGCTGGATTCCGTTCGACACCGAGCCCGGGCTCGGGCAGCGTGGCGGCATGCTGCAACGGTTCCCGATCGGCCCGGTGCTCGCGATCGCGCCGTTCAACTTCCCGCTGAACCTCGTCGCGCACAAGGTCGCCCCGGCGCTGGCCGTCGGCAACCCGGTGCTCGTCAAGCCCGCGTCGCAGACGCCGCTGTCGGCGCTTGCGCTGGCCGATCTGCTCGCCGAGGACGACTGGCCGCAGGGCGCGCTCACCGTGCTGCCGATCCCGGGCGAGCGCGCGTCGCGCGTCGCCGGCGATCCGCGCGTGCGGGGCATCACCTTCACCGGCTCCGATGCCGTCGGCTGGCCGCTGAAGGGCGCCAACCCCCACAAGAAGGTCACGCTGGAGCTCGGCGGCAACGCCGCGGTGCTCGTCGAGGCCGACGCCGACATCGAGCTCGCCGCGGCGCGCCTGGCGTTCGGCGCGTACGCCTACGCCGGGCAGGTGTGCATCTCGACGCAGCGCATCCTGGTCGCCGAGCCCGTCGCCGACGAGTTCCTGGCCGCGTTCCTGCCGCACGTCGAGCGGCTGCGCAGCGGCGATCCGCTCGACGAGCAGACCGACGTGCCGCCGATGATCTCGCGCGGCGAGGCGGCGCGCGTCGCCGATTGGGTGCAGGAGGCGCGCGAGCGCGGCGCACGGCTGCTGCTGGGCGGCGGCTGCGACGGCGCGATGTACGAGACGACCGTGCTCGACGGCGTGCCGCACGACTCACGCTGCTGGCAGGACGAGGTGTTCGGCCCGGTCGCGTGCATCGACCGCTACGCGGATCTCGCGGAGGGCATCCGACTGGCCAACAGCACGCGCTACGGGCTGCAGGCCGCGATCTTCACGCGCGACCTCGAGGCGGCGATGAGCGCCTTCGGCTCGATCGAGGCGGGCAGCATCATCGTCAACGAGGTCCCGTTCTTCCGCGCCGTGCAGCAACCCTACGGCGGGACGCGCGACTCGGGGTATGGTCGCGAGGGCGTGAGCTTCGCGATGGAGGAGATGAGCGAGCCGCGCCTGCTCGTCGTCCCGCTGCCACGCGCGGTCTAGCTATCTCTCCGAGGACGCGCGGCGCGCGCGCACCCACTCCGCCATCAGCGGCAGCGTGCGCTGGTCGAGGTGATGGCCGCCCTGGTGCTCGTGGTACTCGACGTCCAGCCCGGCCGCCTCCAGGCGTCCGCGCGCGTCACGCGCGAACTGCACGGAGATGACCGGGTCGCGGGAGCCGTGCGAGATCAGGACCGGCAGCGCGCCGCGCGCGGCGAGGTCCGGCTCCCAGCCCCCGACGGTGGGGATGAAGCCACTCAGCGCGAGGATCCCCGCGGGCGAGGGGCGGCCGGGGCCCAGGCCCGTCGCGTAGGACATGACGCAGCCCATCGAGAAGCCGCCGATGACCGTGCCCGCCCACGGGATCCCGCGCTGCTCCAGCCAGCCGTCGAGGAACCCGGTCAGCTGCTCGTACGTGGAGTGAAACGTCGGCGGGTCCGGGAAGCCGACCCGCGGGACCATGTACCACCAGCGCCCGGGCGCCCCGCCGGGACCCGGCAGCGGCGCGCCCGGGGTGAGGCCGACGAGCCGCCGCTCGGGGTCCAGCACGTCGAGCAGCGGGCCGAGGTCGTGCTCGTCGGCGCCGCGCCCGTGCAGGAGGATCAGCGCGCCCGCGGGCTCGCCGGCGGGCTCGCGAACGACGTGGACGAGCGGCTCGGGGCTCACGCCACGCGCCGTGCTCCGCCGAGGGCCATGCACATACGGTAGGCCACGCCGCGGTGGCGGCAGCCGAGGTCGTTGCTCGTGCAATCAGAAGCCTCTATGCTCGAAGCATGGCGACGACCAGCGACACGCACGAGCTGCGCCTGCTCACCCCGCTGGAGCTGCGCGCCTGGCGCGGCATGCTCCGCGCGCACGCCGCGCTCGCCAAGGCGCTCGACGCCGAGCTCGAGGCCGCCCACGGCCTGCAGCTCAGCTCCTACGAGGTCCTGATGTATCTCGCCGATGCCGAGGACGAGCGCATGCGCATGTGCGATCTGGCGTCCTCGATCCTGCTCAGCCGCAGCGGCCTGACGCGGCTCGTCGATCGCCTGCAGCGTGAGGGCCTGCTGGAGCGCGTCGCCTGCAGCGACGATGCCCGTGGCGCCTACGCGAAGCTCACGCCTGCCGGCCGCGAGAAGCTGCGGGCGGCTCGCGCCACGCACCTCGCGGGCGTGCGCGCGATGTTCCTGGACCTGTTCGCCCCGGCCGAGCTCGAGCAGCTCGGAGACGCCTGGGATCGGGTGCTGGACCGCACGGGCTGGGGCTGCTGCAGGTAGCGCCCGCCGCTCGCCGTCGGACGGAGGGCGCTATCCTGGGGCGTGTAAAACTTGACAGGATGCGACTCAAGTTTTATATCTTCAGGCAAGCAAGACCCGTGGACCATGGAGGTTCTTGACATGGCACTCGTACGTTGGGATCCGATGCGTGAGATCGACTCGCTGCAGGGCGAGATGAACCGCCTGTTCTCGACGTTCTTCGACGCTCCGACGACCCGCGGCGGCGGCAACGGCGGCACCATCGGCACGCGCCGCTGGATTCCCGCGATGGACCTCGTCGAGACCGACGAGCACTTCGTGCTGAAGGCCGACCTGCCCGGGATGACCGAGTCCGACGTCAACATCGAGGTCGAGAACAACGTCCTCACCGTCTCCGGTGAGCGCAAGACCGAGCACGAGGAGAAGCACGAGGGCTACTACCGGCTCGAGCGTGCGGCCGGCGCGTTCTCGCGCTCGCTGTCGCTGCCGGAGGGGATCGACGCCGACGCCGTCACGGCATCGTTCGACAACGGCGTGCTCGAGGTGCGCATCCCCAAGCCCGCCCAGGCCAAGCCGCGCCGCGTGCAGATCGGCGTCGGCGGCGCCGAGCCGAAGACGATCGAGTCCGACACGGCGGCACCGAGCTCCGAGTAGCGGGACGCCGCGGCCCGTCCACCGGCGAGCCGCGATCCAGCCGACTGGGAGTGGTCCATAGGCTGCGGGGCGCATGGGCGCCCTGCAGATCCTCCACTGGGACCCCGGCACGCGAGCGCGCGCCGGGGTCCTTCGTACTGCCCACGGGGAGGTGCGCACGCCGGCCTTCGTGCCGCTGGCTACCAAGGGCACGGTCAAGGGCCTGGAGGCGCGCGAGGTCGCGGCACTGGGCTACGACATGGTGCTCGGCAACACCTTCCACCTGTTCCTGGAGCCGGGCGCCGACCTCATCGCCCGCTTCGGCGGGCTGCACGGGTTCATGCGCTGGAACCGCCCGATCATCACCGACTCGGGCGGCTTTCAGGTCTTCAGCATGGGCCACGGGACGGTCGCCGACGAGATCAAGGGCCGCGCCCCGAGCGGCCCCGATCGAATGGGCCGAGTGCTCGCGATCGACGAGCAGGGCGTGCGCTTTCGCTCCTACATCGACGGCGCCGAGCGCTTCATCGGGCCCGAGACGTCGATGCAGGTGCAGGCGCAGCTCGGCGCGGACGTCGCGCTCGTCTTCGACGAGTGCACGCCGTTCCACGTGGACCGCGACTACACCGCCCGCTCGGCGCAGCGCACGCACCGCTGGCTGGATCGCTGCCTTGCGTGGCACGAGCGGCACGGACCCGCCGAGCAGCTCGTGTACGGGATCGTCCAGGGCGGCGTCCACGAGGACCTGCGCACCGCCTCGGCGCAGGAGGTCGCGGCGCGCCCGGTGGCCGGGATCGCGATCGGCGGCTCGCTCGGGGCCGAGAAGGCGCAGATGTACGAGGTCGTGGGCTGGTCGATCGCGCCGCTCGACGACGCGCGGCCGCGCCACCTGCTCGGGATCGGCGACGTCGACGACCTCATCCGCGGCGTCGAGCTCGGCGTGGACACGTTCGACTGCGCGATGCCGACCCGCCTGGGGCGCCACGGCGTCGCGATCGTGCCCGACCCGGCCGGCCGCTGGCGGGTGGACCTGACCGCGGCCCGCCACCGCGACTCCGAGGCACCGATCATGGACGGCTGCCCGTGCCCGGCGTGCGGCGGCGGGCACTCGCGCGGCTACCTGCGCTACCTCCTGCGCAACCGCGAGCTGACCGGCGTGCGGCTGCTGACGCTGCACAACCTCGCCTACCTGGAACGGCTCATGCGCGGGCTGCGCACCGCGATCGCCGACGGCACGCTGGCGGCCCACGCCGCCGCGCTGCGCGGCGGCGCGGCGCCGTAGCGGCCTTTAGCGGGTGTTCTCGTCGATCAGCGTGTTGAGCTGGTCGACGACCTCGCCGGTCGTGTCGCCGTCGACGGGGGTGATCGTCACCGACGAGCCGCCCTGCGAGTCGCCGACCGCGAACGCGATCACCGCCGCGATGAGCGCCGCGAGCAGCACGAGCCCGCCGATCTGCGGACCGCCGAGGCGGCGCCGCCGCGGGCGGTCGCGGCGCGACGGCGCAACCGGGGGGATCGGCTCGTACTCGACGGGCGGCGCCGGCTGCGGCGGCGGCTCGGGCTGCAGCCGTCGCCCGCCGTGCGGCGCGGCGGTCGCCGCGCGCGTGGCCGCGGTCGGATCGTCGCCGTCGAGCAGGGCCGTCGCAGCGGTCGCGTCGACTCCCGCCGGCGCGATCCCGCGGGCGCCGTCGTGCAGCGCCCGGCGCATCTCCTCGGCGTCGGCGTAGCGGTCCTCGGGCGCAAGCGCGAGCGCCTTCTCGACGGCGGTCGCCAGCGCGGCGGGCACCTCGGTCGTGACCTCGTCGAGGCGGGCCGGGTACTCGCGCTGCTGCATGAGCGCCAGCTCGGTCAGCGACGTCGCCTCGTAGGGCAGGCGTCCGGCGAGCAGCTGGTAGGTCACGACGCCGAGCGCGTAGAGGTCGGCCGGCGGTCCGACCTCGCCCCCGCTGGCCTGCTCGGGCGCGAGGTAGGCGGCGGTGCCGAGCACCGACCCCGCCTGCGTGATCTGCGACATCGTGCCGACGGCCTTGGCGATCCCGAAGTCGGCGAGCTTCACGGCGCCCTCGTCGGACCGCAGGATGTTGCCGGGCTTGACGTCGCGGTGGATGACGCCCATGCGGTGCGCGTGGGCCAGGCCGCGGCACGCGCCGTCGACGAGCTCGAGCGCATCGGCGACGCCGAGGCGGGTCTCCTCGCGCAGGATCTCGGCCCCCGAGCGGCCGTGGATGTACTCCATGACGATGTAGTGCCGGCCGGTCGTCTCGTCCAGGCCGAAGTCGAAGACCTGAACGATGTTCGGGTGCACGAGCCGCGCGGCCGCCAGCGCCTCGCGGCGGAAGCGCGAGACGAACTGGCTGTCGTCGGCGAGGTGCTCGGCGAGCAGCTTCACCGCGACCTGGCGCTCGAGCCGGCGGTCCATGGCGAGCTGCACCGTCGACATGCCGCCGTAGCCGAGGCGCTCTCCGAGCGCGTAGCGGCCGGCGATGACGACGGTGCTCACGGGACCTCGGGCTCCACGCCGCCGCCCGGCGTGCCGGTCGGCGGCTCGGGCTCCGGCTCGGGCGCCGGCGGCGCCTCGGGCGGCGGCGGTGGCGGCGGGCTCGTCTGCGTTCGCGGCTGGGTCGACGTCTCGGTCGTCGTGGTCTCGGCGGGCTGCGTCGTGGTCTCGGCCGGCGCCGTCGTCGTCTCGGCCGGAAGCTCCTCGGTCGTCGTCGTCTCCGTCGGCGTCTCGTCGCACTCCTCGACGGCGACGCCGCGCAGCGTCTCGGCGCCGTCGCGCAGGCTGCGCTCGAGCTGGTCGTCGGTCGACGGCGGCAGGCGGTCGATCCGCTCGTCGACCTGCCGCAGCTGGCCGGGCACGTCCGAGCAGCGCCCGTCGTCGACGGCCTGCTGGACGTCCTCGATCTGGCTCTTGAGGTCGTCGGCGCTGGCGGCCGGGATCCCCGCCGTCGTGTTCGAGCCGCAGGCCGCGAGCAGCGCCGCGCCGACGCCGAGCAGCAGGGCCAGCACCGAGGAGATCGTCCGTCGCACGGTCACTGACCGTATCCAAGCCGCTCGGCCAGCGAGTCAGGCAGGCGCGCCGCACGGATCGCCGCCGCCGCCCCCGCCACGTCGTACTCGACGCGGCGCCAGCGCGCCCGCCACCGCGCGAGGTCGAGCAGCATCCACGCCGCCCGCGGATCGCCGTCGCGCGGCTGGCCGACCGATCCCGGGTTCAGCAGCCACTCGCCCGTCCCCGGGCCGACGTCCAGATCGTCGCCGTCGCGCCGCGCCTCGCCGGTCGCGACCTCGCCCTCGCGGCGCACGAACGACAGCGCGACGTGCGAATGGCCGATCAGCGCCACGCGCTGGCGCTGGGCGTCCAGGCACAGCTCGGCGAGCAGGGCGCTGAGCACGTACTCCCAGACGGGGTCGCGCGGGCTCGCGTGGTAGAGGCCGATCGGGCCCTCCTCGCCGGCCGGCTGCAGCGCCGCGAGGAACTCCATGTTCGCCTCGCTGATCGTCTCCTGCGTCCAGCGCGCGGCGATCGCGGCGCCGGTGGAGAACTCGTCGAGGCCGATCGCGCCGGTGACACCCATGTCGTGGTTGCCGGCCAGGCAGATCGCCGCGTGCCGCCGCGCCAGCTCGACGCACGCGTCGGGCTCGGCGCCGTAGCCGACGAGGTCGCCGAGGCACCACATCTCCTCCGCGCCCGCGAGCTCGGCGTCGGCGAGCACCGCCTCGAACGCATGGCGGTTGCCGTGGATGTCGGAGAGGATCGCGACCTGCATCTCGTACAGTGAGACCGTGGAGCGGGCACGCCTGCGGTGGGGAGTGGCGATCGTCGCCGCCGTGGTCGTCGCGGAGGTGGCGGTCGTGCTCCTTCGGCCGCGCAACGGCGTGATCGAGCCCGCTCCGGTGCGTGCGGAATCGTACTTCAGCGCCTCGCAGATCGAGCGTGCGCGTGACTACCGGCGACCGCAGCTGGCGATCTACGGCGCCATCGTGGCGCTCGAGCTCGGGCTCCTCGCGCTGCTCGTGGCGCGCCCGCCGCGGCGCCTGCGCGGGCCCTTCAGGCGCCCGCTGGTGGCGGGCGCGGCCGCGGGCGCGGCGCTCTCGCTCGGGGTGTCGGTCACGATCCTGCCGCTCCAGGTCGTCGCGCGCGAGCGCGCGAAGGACGTCGGCCTCGTGACGCAGGCGTGGACGGGCTACGCCCGCGACAAGGCGATCTCCAGCGCGATCGGCGCGCTGCTGGCCGCTCTCGGTGCCGCGGCGGCGGTCGGCCTGATGCGCCGCCTGCCGCTCCGCTGGTGGGTGCCGGGAAGCGTGATCGTCGTCGCGTTCGGCGTCGTGAGCATCTACGCCGGGCCGGTCGTGCTCGACCCGCTGTTCAACACGTTCAAGCGCCTGCCGGCGGGCCCGACGCGCGACGACGTGCTCGAGCTCGCCGAGCGCTCCGGCGTCGACGTCGGCGAGGTCTTCGTCGTCGACGCCAGCCGGCGCACGACGGCCGCCAACGCGTACGTCGCCGGGCTCGGGAGGACCAAGCGCGTGGTGCTCTACGACACGCTGCTGGAGAACTTCGACCGCGAGGAGGTGCGCCTCGTCGTCGCCCACGAGCTCGCGCACCAGCGCTTCGACGACGTCCCCCACGGGCTGCTGTACCTCGCGATCGTCGCGCCGTTCGGCCTGCTCGCGGTCGCGCAGCTGACGCGCCGGCTGGCGCCCGAGCGCGAGCCGGGGCCGGCCGCGCTGCCGGCGCTCGCGCTCGGGCTCGCGCTCATGACGACGGCGATCACGATGGTCTCCAACCAGCTCAGCCGCCGCGTCGAGGCGCGCGCGGACTCCTACGCGCTGATGCTGACCGGCGAGGTCGAGGCGTTCATCTCCTTCGAGAAGCGCATCGCGCTGCGCAACCTGTCAGACCCCGACCCGCCGGACTGGCAGACCTTCCTGCTCGCCACGCACCCGCCGACGATCGAGCGCATCGGGATCGGCGTCGCCTACGCACGCGGCGAGCGCGACTGAGCGCCGCGCGCGCCTCGCAGCGCCGCGATCGGGCTCGTTGAGCTGCCGACGGTGCGGACGGTCGGGGGTCGACGGCTCGCCGTCCCGTCCGGCCGCCGGCGAGGTGATTTGGCGAGCGTGCTAGCGAGCGCTAGCAGGGGTGCTAGCTGCGGCTAGCAGTTCCGGTGAGCGTCGAGTGTGGAAGACCAGCGCCGGGCGCCGGACGCCGACAGCACGCAGCAACCGCGTGTCAGGCCGACACGATCGGGACCGTCGTGCGGGCCGGCAGGTCGCGCCGGCCGAGCGCGTACAGCCACAGGGCATCGTGCTCGTCACGCGGGAGGTTGGCGGGCGCCAGCAGCTCGTGCTCGATGTCGTCCATCCCGACGCCCTCGGCGACGGCGGCCTCGATGAGCCGCCTGAGATCCGGGTGCAGGCCGTGCATCACGCGGTCGATGGTCGCGCAGGAGGCCAGCGCGCGCAAGCGGCTGACGGCGGCCTGACGCGCCCGCGCTACGTCGCGGGGCCGGGCGGCCCCTCGCCGCCGAACTCGGGCAGGTTCTTGATCCCCTCGCGCGTGCGGTACTTCGAATAGGAGTCGGCGAGCGCGTCGGCCAGCTCGCTCATGAACTTCGGCGAGAGGTTGATGCGCGACACCACGACGCCGGGGATCTCGTCGGCGTCGATCTCGTGATCGACGCGCGCGAACGTGATCGTGAACTCGTAGTCGGAGAACGAGACGTTGGCGAAGTTCGCGTACACGCCGGCCATGATCTCCGGCGAGAAGTGGATGTTGATGTGGCGCTCGGTCCCGTCGTCGTCGGCCATCGCGACCGTAGTATCGCAGCGTGCGCCTCTTCGTCCTCGCCGTCGGGCGCCTGCGACCGCCGTACGTGGACGACGTGCAGCACTACCTCAAGCTCCTGGCCCGCCACGCGCGGGTCGAGACGATCGAGGTGCGCCAGGAGGAGCGGATCGTCGGGCGCATCCCCCAGCGCGCCTTCGTGTCGCTGCTCGCGCGCGAGGGAGAGCAGTTCGACTCGCCGTCGTTCGCCCGCTTCGTCGAGGAGCGCCGGCAGGCGGGACGCGACGTCTGCTTCGTCATCGGCGGACCGCTCGGGCTGCAGCTCGAGGAGGTCGACCACCGCTTCTCGCTCGGACCGCTCACGCTGCCCCACCAGCTCGCGCGCGTCGTCCTGCTCGAGCAGCTCTACCGCGCGCACAAGATCCTCGCGGGCGAGCCCTACCACTACTAGGCTGGGTCCCGGTGTCTGGACCCCTCTCAGAGCTGCGCGACGCGGTCGTCGCCGCC
>DASZOA010000298.1:0-18721 GCA_035551055.1 Solirubrobacteraceae bacterium | reverse complement strand
CGGCAGCGCGGCGGTGCAGCCCGACAGCGTCACGCTGCGCGCCGCAAGCGGCAAGGCGCGGCTCGCGCTGGGCACGGCGCGCATCGACGCCGCCGGGCGGCTGCTCGCCACGGGCACTATCTCGCGCCGGGCGCGCGGCGTGGTCCGCGTCCGGCTGGCGTACACGCCGGCGAGCGGCGGCGTCGAGCTGCTGCGCTTCGGCGCGAAGATCAAGCGCGGCGCGTGGTCGATCAGGCAGCAGCTGCCGCCGGCGGCCGCGCGCGCTGGCGGGCAGCTGTCGATCCAGTTCACCGGCTACGAGCCGCGGCGGATCCGCGGCGAGCAGCGCTCCAAGGCGGTCAGGCCGGCGCGCTGACGTCCGCGAGCCCCGCGAGCGCGCGGGCGCGCAGGAGGACCGCGTCGATCATCGGCGGCGTGAGCTTGCCGGTGAACGTGTTCTGCTGGCTGGGGTGAAAGCAGCCAAGCAGCATCGGCGCCTGCGGCAGCGCGAGCTCGGCGGCGTGGCCGAAGCGCGGGCGCGGGCGCGTCGCCGCGACGCCGCGCTCGGCCAGGACGCGCAGCGCGGCGTCCCACGCGAACGCGCCGAGGCAGACGACCACCCGCACGCGCTCGAGCAGCTCGAGCTCGCGCGCGGTGTAGGGCAGGCAGTTGTCGCGCTCGGCGGGCGTCGGCTTGTTCGCCGGCGGCGCGCAGCGCACCGCCGCCGCGATCCACGCGTCGCGCAGCACGAGCCCGTCGCCGGCGTGCAGCGACACCGGCCGGTTGGCGAAGCCCGTGCGGTGCAGCGCCGCGTACAGGAAGTCGCCCGAGCGGTCGCCGGTGAACACGCGGCCGGTGCGGTTGCCGCCGTGCGCGGCGGGAGCGAGCCCGAGCACCAGCACGCGCGCGGCCGGGTCGCCGAAGCCGGGGACCGGGCGCCCCCAGTACTCCTCGTCGGCGAACGCGGCGCGCTTCTCGCGCGCGACGAGCTCGCGCCAGGCGACGAGCCGCGGGCAGCGCCGGCAGCCGGCGATCGTGCGCTCGAGCTGGTCGAGTTCGCGCTCGCGGTCGGCGCGGCTCAAGTGTGCGGCGGCTGCGAGAGCAGGCCGATGATGAGCCGCTCGATCAGCGGCTGCAGGTCGAGCACGCGCTCGGGCTGGCCCGTGCGCAGCTGGCGCGAGACGAGCTCGAAGGTGGCGCCGACGATCGCGAACGCCTCGTCCGGCGAGGCGAACGCGGGACCGCCCGTCAGCTCGGCGGCGCGGACGGTCTGCTCGTACATGACCTGGGCGAACTCGTTGAGCGCGGCGATCCGCAGCTCGGCGAGGCGCGGTCCGGCGCCGACGGTCTCGACGAGGATCGCCTGCGCCATCGCGGGGTTGTCCTCGATCGCCTCGAGGATCGCGCGCAGGCCCGCGCTGTGGCGCTCCTCGTAGCCGCGCTCGGCGCCGCGCGAGGCGGCGACGAGCTCCTCGACGAGCGCCGCGGTCGCGTATTCGAAGAGCGCGACGAGGCACTCCTCCTTGTTGGCGAAGTGCTCGTAGAACGTGGCCTTCGACATGCCGGCCTGGCGGCTGATGGCCTCCGCGCTCGCCTCGGCGTAGCCCACGCGCGAGAAGACCGTCGCGGCCGCGTCGAACAGCCGGTGCTTCTGGACCTCCAGGCGCACCTCGAGCGGTGGGGCGTGGCGCCCGCGCGGAATCGGCTGGGCTGAGGACGTGGTGTCGGCGTTCAACGCAGGAGAGTCTAGATAGGCTCCGGGCGGATGAGAGCGGTCCTCGCCCCCTGTCTGCTCGCGCTCGCGCTGGCGGCGTGCGGCGGCGCCGCGCCGCGGGACTCGGCGCAGGAGTTCGAGGGCGCCGAGCGCGCGGTGGCGGCCACGATCGAGGGCGTCGAGGACGCCGCGCGCGACGACGATCCCGAGCAGCTGTGCACGAGGCTGCTCAGCGAGGAGCTGCTCGCGACGCTCGAGCGGCAGGGGACGAACTGCCGGACCGCCGTCAAGGACGCCTTCGACGACGCCGACTCCTACGAGCTGACCGTCGAGGACGTCTCGATCAGCGGCGACACGGCCACCGCGAAGGTGACCTCCGGCACGGGATCGGCCGAGAAGACGGACACGCTGCAGCTCGAGAAGGCGGGCGGGGGCTGGAGGATCTCGGCGCTGCGCTCCTGACCGGACCCACGATCTGGTTTGGCGGCCGCGGGCCGGCGGGAATCGTCAGCGCATGGATCAGCAGCGCAATCCCGAGAAGGATCCCAGCGACTGGATGACCGGCGACGAGCCGATGACCGGGCCGCAGGCCTCGTACCTGCAGACGCTCTGCCGGGAGGCCGGCGAGGAGTTCGATCCGCACCTCACCAAGGCCGACGCGTCGCGACGGATCGACGAGCTTCAGCAGAGGACGGGGCGCGGCGAAGGCGCGTGAGCCGCGGCGTCAGCGAGCGGCGGCGGTCAGCAGCTCGTCGCGCGAGGCCAGCTTGATCCGCGGGCGCATCTGGCGGCGCCCGCGCTCGACCTCGTGGCCGTCGATCGCGCGCCACCCCTCGACCGTGACGACGTCGGGCTTGCGCTCGGCCAGCAGCGCGTCGATCTCGTCGCGGGCCGAGCGCGGCGGCTGCGGCAGCGCCCGGGCGCGGAGGTCCTCGGCGAGGCAGGTCACGGTCTCCTCGGCGTCGCGCTTGTTCGTGCCGAGGATGCCCGTCGGGCCGCGCTTGATCCAGCCGACCGCGTAGACGCCGGGCAGCGGCTCTCCGTCCGGCGTGAGCACGCGCCCGCGCTCGTTGGGGAGCACGAAGCGCCGCTCGTCGAAGGGCACGTCGGGCAGCGGCACCGCCCGGTAGCCGACCGATCGCAGGACCAGGCCGCACTCGATCGTCTCGGCCTCGGCGTCCAGCCGCCGTGCGCGCAGCGTCCCGTCGTCGGCGCGCACGATCTCGTTGCGCCCGACGTCGACGGCCTCGACGCGGCCCGCGCCGCGGATCGCCGTCGGCGAGCGCAGGAAGCGCAGCTCGATCCGTCGCCGGGCGTCGGCGGGCGCGGGCCGGACCGCGAACTCGCGCAGCAGCCGCACGTTCGTGCGCGCGGTGAACGTGCCCTTCTCCGCCAGCCAGCGGCGCGACACGGGATCGAGCTCGACCTCGTCGGCCGCGACGTGCAGCTCGACGCCGTCGAGGTACCCGAGCTCACGCAGCTCGGCGCTCGTGAACGCCGCCTGGGCGGGTCCGCGCCGCCCGAGCACGACCACCTCCTCGATGCGGCTGTCGCGCAGCGCCGCCAGGGCGTGATCGGCGATGTCGGTGCGCTTCAGCTCGTCGGCGCTGCGCACGAGCATCCGCGTGACGTCGGCGGCCACGTTGCCGTTGCCGATCACGACGGCGCGCCGCACCGAGAGATCGAACTGAAGTCCGCGGTAGTCGGGGTGGCCGTTGTACCAGGCGACGAACTCGGTGGCGGGCCAGCTGCCGGGCAGGTCCTCGCCGCGGATGCCGAGCGACTTGTCGGTCTGCGCGCCGGTCGCGTAGATCACGGCCGTGTAGTGCCGCATGAGCTCGGCGTGCGAGATGGCGACGCCGACCTCGACGTTGCCCAGCAGGCGGCAGCCGCGCTTGAGCGTCTGGCGGTCGAACAGGTCCTGCAGGCGCTTGATCTCCTGATGATCGGGGGCGACGCCGCCGCGCAGCAGCCCCCACGGGGTCGGCAGTCGCTCGAACAGGTCGATCTCCGCGTCTCCGCGAGCCCGCAGCAGGCACGCGGCGGCGAACGCCCCGGCGGGCCCGGCCCCGACGATCGCCACGCGCGGCCGCGGCGCAGACATCAGGCGGCCGTGCGCTCGGCGCTGCTGCGCTCCGCGAAGAACAGCGCGTTGAGCTCGCGCGCGTACGCGTGCTTCTCGGGAAGCTCGAAGTCCGCGAAGATCGCGTCGACCGGGCACGCCTCGACGCAGGCGTCGCAGTCGATGCAGACCTGCGGGTCGATGTACAGCTGCTCGGCGACCTCGAAGTCCGGGGCGCCCGGCTTCGGGTGGATGCAGTCGACCGGGCAGACCTCGATGCAGGAGTCATCCTTGATGCAGCTGCCGGCGATGACGTAGGTCATGATCGCCAACAGGCTACAAATTCGGCCGACGCTGACCGCTGCCGCCGCTCGGGCGGCCGCGGTCGGCTCGGATCGCGGCGCCGCGGATCGCGGCGCGGCGCGGCGCGGCGCGCTCCAGGACTACGCGACCAGCTCGCGCTCCAACTCCTCGGAGTACTCGCCTCGCCGCGCGGCGCCCGTGCAGCGCGCGCGGTGGCGGTACTGGGTCTGCGCGGCCTCCACGTTCTCGCTCTCGCCGTGCCAGGTGTTGAGCGCCGCCGCCTGCAGGCCCCGCCCGTAGGAGAAGCTGATCTCCCACGGCTGCGTACCCATCTGGTTCATCGTGTTCAGGCGCGTGGTGGCGTCCTCGTCGCTCTGGCCGCCCGACAGGAAGACGATCCCGGGCACGGCGGCCGGCACGGTGCGGCGCAGGCAGCGCAGCGTGCGCTCGGCGACGACGTCGTCGCCCGGCTGCTCGGAGCACTCGTAGCCGGCCAGCACCATGTTGGGCTTGAGCAGCATGCCCTCGAACAGCACGCGCTGCGCGCGCAGCTCGGCGAACACCGCCGTCAGGACGCGGCCGGTGACCTCCTCGGAGCGCTCGATCGTGTGCTCGCCGTCCATCAGCACCTCGGGTTCGACGATCGGGACGAGCGAGGCCTCCTGGCAGAGCGCCGCGTAGCGCGCGAGCGCATGGGCGTTGACGTGGATGCAGTAGTCGGTCGGCAGGTGGTCGTCGATCGTGATCACCCCGCGCCACTTGGCAAACCGCGCGCCGCCCTCGTAGTACTCCTCCAGGCGGTCGCGCAGGCCGTCGAGGCCCTCGGTCACCTTCTCGCCCTCCGAGAACGGGAGCGGCTTGGCGCCGGTGTCGACCTTGATGCCGGGGATGATCCCCTGGTCCTCCAGTAGCCGCGGGAACGGCGTTCCGTCGGCCGTGCTCTGCCTGAAGGTCTCGTCGAAGAGGATCACCCCGCTGATGTGGTCGGCCACGCCGTCGGTGGTGAACAAGATCTCGCGCAGCGCACGCCGCGACTCCTCGCCGGGCTCCACGCCGGCGGCCTTCAGGCGCTTGTCCATCGTGCCGGTGCTCTCGTCGGCCGCGAGGACGCCCTTACCCTCTGCCACCATTGCGGCGGCTGTATTTCGAAGCTCGTCGGACATGAGATATGCCTTCCCGCCAGCGGCGCATGTCAAAACAGCATCAGTCGCGGATCCGCGACCCGTACTGGCGCTCATAGTATTCGCGGTAGTCGCCCGAGCGGATCGGCGCCCACCACTCCCGGTTGTCCCGATACCAGGCGACGGTCCGCGCGAGGCCGTCGGCGAAGCGGACCTGCGGCTCCCAGCCGAGCGCCCGGACCTTGTCGGACCCCAGCGAGTACCGGCGATCGTGGCCGGGCCGGTCCCTGACGTGGGTCAGCAGCGACTCGTCGGCCCCGGTCAGCTCGATGATCCGCCGCACGACCTCGACGTTCGCGCACTCGTCCGGCCCGCCGACGTTGTACGTCTCGCCGGGCGCGCCGTGCGCGAGCACATGCCCGATCCCGCGCGCGAAGTCCTCTACGAACAGCCAGTTGCGCACCTGCATCCCGTCGCCGTAGACCGGCAGCGGGTCGCCGTGCAGCGCGTTGAGGACCATGAGCGGGATGAGCTTCTCGGGATACTGGCGCGGGCCGTAGTTGTTCGAGCCGCGGCAGATCACGGTCTCCAGGCCATACGTGTGGAAGTAGGAGGACACCAGCAGATCGGCGCCGGCCTTCGTCGCGCTGTAGGGCGACGACGGCCGCAGCGGCGAGGACTCCGTGAACGATCCCTCCTCGATCGACCCGTAGACCTCGTCGGTCGAGACCTGCAGGTAGCGCACACCGGCCGCGCGGGCGGCCTCGAGCAGCACCCAGGTGCCGACCGCGTGGGTCGTCACGAACGCGTCCGGCTCGGCGATCGAGCGGTCGACATGCGTCTCGGCGGCGAAGTTGACGACGGCGTCCACCCCCTCGATCGCGCCGGCCACCGCCTCGGGGTCCTCGATACCGGCGTGCACGAAGTCGACGTCCAGCCCGTCGAGGTTCTCGCGCCGCCCGGCATACGTGAGCTTGTCGAGCACCGTGACCTCGTCGCCGTGCTCGGCGAGGCGGACCCGGACGAAGGCCGAGCCGATGAAGCCCGCGCCGCCGCAGACGAGGAGTCTCACGCCGCCACCCGCGTCGCAAGATACTCCGCCAGCCCGTCCCGCCAGTGCGGCAGCACGAGCCGATCGCGCCGCTCGGAGGCGAGCACGCTGTAGGCCGGCCGCGGCGCCGGGCGGGCGAACTGCTCGCTCGTGGCCGGCAGCACGCGGCAGTCGACGCCGGCGCGCGCGAAGACCTCGGTCGCCAGCTCGTTCCACGAGCACGCGCCGCCGGCGGCGATGTGGTGCAGCCCGGTCGCGCCGGGGCGGCCGGCGAGCTCGACGAGCGCGCCGGCGAGGTGGCCGGTCCAGGTCGGGCAGCCGATCTGGTCGGTCACGACGGAGACCTCGTCGCGCTGCGCCGCGAGCGCGAGCATCGTGTCGACGAAGTTCCTGCCGCCCGCGCCGAACAGCCAGGCCGTGCGCACGATGGCGCAGCTCGCGGTCGCGGCGACGACCGCCCGCTCGCCCGCGAGCTTCGTCTCGCCGTAGACGCCGAGCGGCGCGACCGGATCGGACTCGACCCACGGCTCGCGCTTGGAGCCGTCGAAGACGTAGTCGGTCGAGACGTGGATCATCAGCGCGCCGGCCTGCGCCGCCGCCGCCGCGACGTTGGCGGCGCCGCGCACGTTGACCGCCTCGGCCCGCTGCGGCTCCGATTCGGCTCCGTCGACGTCGGTGTAGGCGGCGCAGTTGACGACCGCCCGCGGCCGCGCGGCGACCACCGCGGTGCGCGTGCTCGCGGCGTCGGTGACGTCGAGCTGCGCTCGCGAGCAGGCCACGACGTCGTGCCCCCGTCGCGCCGCGGCATCGGCGACCGCGCTCCCGAGCATCCCGCCGGCGCCCGTGACGAGCAGCCTCACCGCGCCCTCACAGGATCCCGATCTCCGAGTTGTCGCCGACCATGAAGCGATACGCGCGCGGCTGGCGCACGCCGCGCGCGATCGTCACGTTGCGCCCGAGCAGCGAGGACTCCATCCGGCCCTCGAGGTTGCAGACCTTCGAGCCCTCGAGCAGGATCGAGTGCTCGACCTCCGCCGAGGTGATCACGCAGTCGCAGCCGATCGCCGTGTAGGGCCCGACGTAGGCGTCGGTCAGCCGCGCCCCGGCGCCGATGACGGCCGGTCCGCGGACCGTCGTGCGCTCCAGCCGCGCCCCGCGCTCGACGACGACGCGCCCGTCGCACTGCGAGTCGACCAGCTCGCCCTCGACCCGCTGCTCGATGCGGTCGAGCACGAGCCGGTTGGCCTCGAGCATGTCGTCCAGCCGGCCGGTGTCCTTCCACCAGCCGCGCACGATGTGCGGCTCGACGCGGCGGCCGCTGTCGACGAGGTACTGGATCGCGTCGGTGATCTCCAGCTCGCCGCGCGTGCTGGGCGCGATCGCGCGGGCGGCGTCGTGGATGCCCGCCGTGAACATGTAGACGCCGCCGAGCGCGAGGTTCGTCGGCGGCACGGGCGGCTTCTCGACGAGCCGGACGACGCGGCCGCCGTCGAGCTCGGCGACGCCGTAGTTCTCGGGGTCGTTCACCGGCGTCAGGAGGATCAGCGCGTCGGGCGCGCTGGCGCGGAAGGACTCGACGAGGTCGGTGATGCCACCCTGCAGGAGGTTGTCGCCGAGGTACATGACGAACGGCTCGCCGTCGAGGTACGCCTCGGCGGTCAGCGACGCGTGCGCCAGCCCGCCGGGCCGGTCCTGCTCGACGTAGGTGACCTGCACGCCGAAGCGCGACCCGTCGCCGACGGCGGCGCGGATCTCGGCGCCGGTCTCGGGCGCGATGATGATCCCGATCTGCTCGATGCCGGCCGCCGCCATCGCCTCGATGCCGTAGAAGAGCACCGGCTTGTTGGCGACCGGCACGAGCTGCTTGGCGCTCGTGTGGGTGATCGGGCGAAGCCGCGTGCCCTTGCCGCCGGACAGGATCAGACCCTTCATCGAGACGCTCAGTACACCCCGGCGGGCAGCTTGCGATGGTCCCACGTCGCGCGCGAGCGCGGGCTGAACTGGAGCGCGACGCGCTTGGGCGCCTGCGCGAGCACCATCTCGCGCACCGACGCATCGAGCTCGCCCGCACCGCCCGCGCGGTAGCGCTCGAACAGCTGCGTGCCGAGCTCGGCCACGCGGTCGGTCCGGCGGTGCACGGTCACGTCGCACTTCAGCATCACGCCGCGCAGCTCGGAGTACTCCTCGCCGGCCTCGACCTCGAGCGTCGCCCGCGGGTCGCGCTCGAGGTTGCGCACCTTCTGCGACTTCGCGAAGGTCCACGACCACAGCTCTGCGTCGCGGACGACGTACCACAGCGGCATGAGGTGCGGGAAGCCGTCGCGGCCGATCGTCGCGCAGATCACCGTGCGCTCCTCGTCGAGGAACGCGGCGACCTCGGCGTCGGACATCCTGATCTGATCCCGACGGCTCACGGGCGGGACTGTAACCAGCCCCGCCCGCGCTCCGTCGGCCCTGCTCTACCGGTCGTTGGGCCCGAACACCGCCACGCGCTCGCAGCCGCTCGTGCGGCGACGCTCGTTGCGGTTGATGCGGGCCACGTCCGGGCCGCTGCCGCAGCGCACCGTCGCCGGCGGGCCGGCCGTCGCGACGTTGATGAAGTCGCGCCCGCTGCCGCCCAGGTTCAGGCCGCCGCCGAACGCGGCGTTGATCGAGTCGTTGCCGCTGCCGGCCGACAGCCGGTCACGACCCGGCCCGCCGGTGAGGTGGTCCTTGCCGACGCTGCCGTAGATGCGGTCGTTGCCGAGGCTGCCCGACAGGTTGTCGCCGCCGCGGTTGCCCTCGAGGCAGTCGTTGCCCCGACCGCCCGAGATCTGGTCGTTGCCGCCGCGGCCGAGGATCCGGTCGGCGACGTTCGTGCCGGTGATCCGGTCGCGGCCGTTCGTGCCGACGATCGCGAACAGCGGCCTGCCGCTGCCCAGGCAGGGGCTACGCCCGAAGCGCCGCCGCGCGACGTCGATCGGGATCACCGTGCCGCCGCTCGGACCCTGGAACGGGCGCCCGATGATGATCTCGCCGAGGCTCGAGCCGCCCGTGCCGGCCGGGATGACGCAGACGTCGCGCGCCTGGTCGTACGTCGACCCCGCCGGGCAGGGCTGAGCTCCGCCCTGCTGCGCGGGATCGCAGACCGCGCCGTTGGCGCCGACCTTGGCCTCGCCGACGACGAGATCGAGCAGCGGGGCCGGCGCGGCGTTGCGCAGGACCCGGATGTGCAGTGCCCTGATCGTCAGCGAGTCCGCCGTCTGGATGCGCTCGTCGACCTTGACCTCGACGATCGCGCCGAGGATCGGGTTGAGCACGTTCGTGAGCTCTGCGGCCAGCTGGTCCAGCGGGATCAGCCTGCCGCCCAGCGTGATGTCCGCGACGCGGCTGTCGCCGGTGAACCTCGGCGTCGTGGAGCCCGGGACGCACGTCGCCGCGGCAACCGAGTTCGCCGCGCCCACGCCGAGCGTCGGGCCGTTGGCCCCCAGCAGCAGCGTCAGGTCCTCGACGCGTCCCGCTGCGGCCGGCTTCTGGTCGATCGCACGCCCCAGCTCGGGGACGATCGCGGTCCTGGCCTGGCCGGTCACGGCGCCGAGGAACTCGGGCGAGATGCCGAGCTGCGTCGGCGTGTTGCCGAGGCCCGTCTCGCTGTTGACGCACTGCGCGCGATCGGGGCTGGCGCCGTTGGCGGTGTTGATGTTGCCGTTGGCGACGATCGGCTCGACCCGGTTCTGCCCCGACACCGACGCCCACGCGGCGCTGCCGCGGCACTGCCAGACCGGCACGGCCGTGAACGCCGACGCGACGCCCGGCGCCACGACGAGCGCCACGGCCGCTCCCACGGCTACAACGAGAATCCTTCGATACATGGGTCTCCCATCGTCATGGCCAGCACCGGCGGCTCCGCCGCCTTCGCTGCCCGGATAGCGCTCTGCGTGGCTCCGATATACCACGTTCCGGTATGTTGTGGCAGGCACGCCCCGATGATCGCCCGGCTGGCCGGATTCTCATGCTTTCTCATCAAATGTCGTAGTCGGCGGCACGCCGCGCGCCGACGGCGCCGGCTGGGCTAACGCACCGCCGCGGACCGCAGGCGCTCGACCGACGCGCGCACCGCGTCACGTGCCTCCGCGGGCTCCAGCACGGCGGCGTCGCCGGCCTCGCCGAGGATGTCGCGGACGAGGTAGTCGGTGCCCTTGAACGGGTGCTCGACGATGACCGACCCGTCGGCGAGCTCCTGCGCGACGCGGCGCTGCTCGCGTGCCCAGCGCGCACGCTCGGGGGAGACCCAGACGCGCGCGATCCGCGACGCCTCGACCTCGCCGGTCCGCAGCCAGCCGTCGAGCTCGGCCGCCGGGTTGACCTCGGGGCGCGGCTCGAACGCCGTGTCGGTGACCTCGGCGTTGCGGATGCGGTCCAGGCGGAAGTGGCGCACGTCGTCGCGCTCGGGATCGAACGCGGCGACGTACCACCCCTCGCGCCCGTTGACGAGCGCGTAGGGCTCGACGACGCGGGTCGTGAACTCGTCCTCGTTGGGCTTGTAGTAGTCCAGCGCGAGCAGGCGGCGCTCGCTGATCGCCTGCGACGCGACGCGCGCGACGCGCGAGTCGTCGCCGCCCGCCTCGGCGACGTGCAGCCCCTGCTCCAGCGGGTCGGCCCCGAGCGCCGCGACGATCTTCTCGCGCGCCGACGCCAGCGAGCCCTCGGGCAGGTGCTCGCCGATGAGGTCGATCGCGGCGACGAGCGCCTTGGCCTCGACGGGCAGCAGCCGCGCGGGGCGCGCGAAGTTGTCCGAGTAGGGCTCGGGATCGACCTCGATGCGCCCCTCGTCGTCGACCTCGGCGTAGAGCACGTACGAGCCGCCGCCGAAGTTGACGACGTTGAGCACGTTGATGTCCTCGCGCAGCTCGGCGTCGGAGATCTGCAGCTGCTCGCAGACCTCCGCGGCGGCGGGCCTGACGCCGGCGCGGCCGGCCTGGATGAGGATCGAGGCGAGCGTCACGAGGCGGGCGAAGCGCTCCGGGCGGATCGGGGTCTCGGTGCGGCGCGCCGCGCCGTCGCCCGAGCCCGATCCGGCGCCGTCGGCCTGCTCGCCGGCGGCCGGCGCGACCGGCGGCGCGAGCTCCAGCGCGCCGCCGCGATGGCGCTCGTGCAGCAGCTCGATGCGCTCGGCGACCTCGCGCTCGAGCTCGGGCGGTCCGAGCACGCGCGCGTGCTCGCCGAGGCGCAGCGTCCAGGCGGCGAGCTGGCGACGGTCGGCATACGGCGTCGCGAACACGACGTCGCCGCTCGTGCCGGCCGGCTGGACCTCGCCGAAGCGACCGAAGTGGCGCTCGATCTGCCAGGCGATGCGCTCGGAGATCCAGATCTCGCCCTGGCCGGCGATCTCGCCGAACTGCCACTCGGCGCGGTTGGCGAACGGGCGCGGGTCGAAGCCCTCGGGCGGGCCCTTGAAGTCGTGCTCGGCCTTCGTCGCGTAGGCGACCTTGCCGCGGATCCGCGACAGGCGGAAGACGCGCAGCGCCTTGCGCTCGTGGGCGTAGCCGAGCAGGTAGAACTCGGGGTGCTTGAAGAGCAGGTGGTAGGGGTCGACCCGGCGCGTGCCGGTGGCGTCGCGGGACATCGTGTAGTAGTCGAACGTGATCGTCTTCTTGCGGAAGATCGCGGTCTCGATCTTCGCCAGGCGCTGCGAGAGCTCGTGGCCGCCGGCGGAGGCGGTGATCCCGAGCCCGATCGAGCGCTGCGCCGGCGCGCGCAGCGGATTGGCGCGGCCCCACGTGATCTGCTGCAGCGCGAGGCTGAGGGGCTCGGCGTAGGCGAACTCGCCGTCGAGCAGCGACAGCGCGGTCTGCAGCGCGGCGAGCTCGGAGTCGGAGAACTCGATCGCCGGCAGGTGGAAGTTCTCGGGCCGCAGCGAGTAGTTCTCCTGCTCGGCGACCCCGTCGACCGGTCGCTCGACGGTCAGCGCGATGCCGAGCGACTCGAGCTCGGAGCGGTCGGCGTAGAAGCGCCGCGCGAAGGCGTCCTCGTTCATCGCGCTGTAGCCCTCGACGTCGCGGCGGATCTCGAGCGCGGTCACCGGCCGGCGCTCGGCCATGAGGTACGAGATCAGGGAGAGCTGGCGAATGAGCTTCTCCGTGTCCTTGGCCATGGACGACACGATACGGACCGGTCGCGGCCGCCCGAACCGCTGCGCGCTCGCTCGGGCCGCTTTTTGCGAAGAGTTGCAGCCCTACACGACGCCGACCAGCGTCGCGCAGGCCGCCAGCGCCAGGCAGCCGAGCAGGGTCCCCACGATCCCGAGCGCCTCGCCGACGGCCGCGACCACGTGCACGTCGCCGCGCGTCGCATCGCCGCGCGAGCGGCGGATGCCGCGCCCGAGCAGCCACGCGGAGGCGCTCGCGGGCAGGGTGAGCATGAAGAGCAACCCGAACGAGAAGACGACGCCGAGCAGCGACAGCGCGCCGAGCACGACCGACAGGACCGCGCCGCCCTGGGCGGCCGGCTGCGGCTGCGCGCGCGGCGCCGGCGCGCGCTCCGGCGGCGGGTAGGGCAGCTCGCGCAGGGCGCGGCGCAGATCGTCGAGGAAGCGCCCTGCCGCGGCCTCCCCGCAGCGCTGCTCGTACTCCTCCGCATCGAGGCGGCCGGCGAGCCAGTGCTCGCGCAGGAGCTCGAGCGCCTTCGCGCGGTCGGCGTCCGATGCGCGGATCGGCTCGGTCCTCGTGGTGAGCGGTGATGTCCTCATCGTCTCGCTCGCGCGCGCCTGGTCGTGACTATTCAAACACGACGGTGCGGGGCCCGCGTCGGTGCCGCCGCGCTCAGGCCGCCTCGCGCGCCGGCGCCTGCACCGCCGGCGCCGCGAAGTACGCCCCGCCCCCCAGCGCGCGGTCGAAGCGCGACCAGCGTTCGCCGCTGCGCAGCTCCTTCTCGAGCCGATCGAACGAGCCCAGCCGCCCGCCGAGGTTGTCGCAGAAGTGCACGAGCGTGGCCTCGCGCGTGCACGGGACGATCGGACTGCCGTGCTCGAGCGAGCCGTGATGGCTGAGGATGATGTGCAGCACGGCCTCGGCGGTGTGCGCGGCGAACCCGTCGATGGCGTCGATCAGCCGCCGCACGCGGTAGTAGCCGAGCGGGATCTCGCCGTGCAGCTTGCCGGCGTCGGTCATCTCGATCGCGCCGCCGGCGAAGGCGTAGGCGTCGAGCTTGCCGATGTCGTGCAGCAGCGCGCCGGCGACCGCCACGTCGCGATCGATGCCGCCGAACGTCGCGCTGATCGCGCTCACGGCCTGCGCGACCGACAGCGAGTGCTCGAGCAGCCCGTGACGGTAGGCCTGGTGGAAGCGCTTGGCCGCCGGCGCCGCGCGGTAGCGCTCCCACAGCGGCGAGCCGGCGCCGAAGACCGCGTCGAGCAGCCGGCGTAGATCGCGATCGCGCACCGTGGCCAGCAGCTCGCGCAGGTCGCTCTCCATCTGGGGCGCGGAGCGCGCGGGCCCGTCGACGAGGTCGGCGAGCTCGAAGGTACCCGGCTCGGCGGCGCCGATCGCGCTCAGCTCCAGCTCGCTCTCCAAGCACCCGGCGGCCTGCACCCGCCCGCTGACGCGCACCGCCGCGCCGGCGGTCGCGAGCTCGGCGACGGCGGCGACGTCGTCCCAGACGTTGGCGGGCAGGGTGCCGGTGCGGTCGCCGAGCGTCAGGCGCAGGTACTCGCCGCCGTCGCGCTTGCGGCGCCGCTCGGCCGCGCGGACGACGAGCACGCACTCGACCTCGTCGCCGTCCTGCAGCTCGCGCACGAACATGGCCGAAACGGTGGCAAGCGTCGCGGACGGACGCACGTGGGTTTCGCGGGGCGCAGCGGGGTAACAGGCCGGCGCTCGCCCTCGATCTCACAAGGAGTCGCCGAATGAACGCTGGTGCCCCGTCGCACGAGTCCCTGTGGGTCGCGACGAGCGACGCTTCCGACTACGCGCCGCTGAACGCGGCGCTCGACGTCGACGCCGCCGTCGTCGGCGCCGGCATCGCGGGGCTCACGACCGCGCTGCTGCTCAAGCAGGCCGGCCTGCGCGTCGCGGTGATCGAGGCGACGGGCGTCTGCACGGGCGCGACCGGCTACACGACGGCGAAGGTGACCGCCCAGCACGGGCTGATCTACCACACGATCGGCTCGACGTTCGGCGAGGACGGCGCGCGCGCGTACGGTCAGGCGAACCTCGCCGCCCTCGGTCTCGTCGAGGCGCTCGTGATCGAGCACGGCATCGACTGCGACTTCGACCGGCGGCCGTCCTATGTCTACACCGAGCAGGACGCCGGGGTCGCGCAGATCGAGCAGGAGGCCGACGCGGCGCGGAGGGCGGGGCTGCCGGCGAGCTACACCGAGCGCACGGAGCTGCCATGGGACGTCAAGGCCGCCGTGCGGTTCGACGACCAGGCGCAGTTTCATCCACGGCGCTACTGCCTCGCGCTTGCGCGCCTGATCGACGGCGACGGCAGCCGCGTGTTCGACCGGACGAGGGCGCTCGACGTGACCGACGGCTCGCCGTGCGTCGTCGAGACCGAGCGCAACGCGGTGCGCGCCGCGTTCGTGATCGTCGCGACCCAGCTGCCGTTCCTCGACCGCGGCGGCCTCTTCGCCAAGGCCCATCCCGAGCGCGAGTACGCGCTGGCGGCGGCGCTCGACCAGCCGGCGCCCAAGGGCATGTACCTGTCGGCCGACCAGCCGACGCGGAGCGTGCGCCAGCACCCCGTCGCCGGGGGCGAGCTGCTCGTCCTCAGCGGCGACAGCCACAAGCCCGGCGAGGACGACGACGAGGGCGTGCACTACGGCGCGCTCGAGCAGTTCGCGCGCGACCGGTTCGACGTGCGCTCCGTCGAGTACCGCTGGTCCACCCAGGACTACATCCCGGTCGACCACGTCCCCTACATCGGCCGACTGCGACGAGGAAGCGGCCGGCTCTTCGTCGCCACGGGCTTTCAGAAGTGGGGGATGACGACCGGCACGCTGGCCGGCATCCTCATCCACGACCAGATCCTCGGGCGCGACAACGCGTGGAGCGAGCTGTTCGACCCCAACCGGGTCACGCCGGTCGCCTCCGCGAAGCAGTTCGTCAAGGAGAACCTCCACGTCGCGCGGCGCTTCGTGCAGGACAGGCTCGACCGACGCACCTCGTTCTCGCCGCAGGACCTCGAGCCGGGAGACGGCGCGGTCGTCGCGGCGGGCGCCAAGCAGATCGCGGTGTCGCGCGACGCGCAGGGCGAGCTTCACGCCGTCTCGGCGCGCTGCACGCACCTGGGCTGCATCGTGCACTGGAACCGCGCCGAGCGAAGCTGGGACTGCCCCTGCCACGGCTCGCGCTTCGCTCCGGACGGCGCCGTGCTGCAGGCGCCGGCGGTCAAGCCGCTCGAGGATCGCTCCGATGATCTCGCCGCATTCGAAGCTCTCCCCTAGGCGCCGCGTCGCGGGCCGCGGGCCGCGCCGCCCGGGCGAGGTGCTGTGGCAGCCGCTGGCGCTCGCCGGCGCGATCGTGGCGCTGTCGGTCGCGCGCCGGCGTCTGGGCCTGCCGCGCAAGCCGATGGTGCCCGTGGCGTCGACGGTGCCGCTCGCGGTCGCGCTCGCCGTCCCGCGCGGGCGCGTGCAGTACGCCGCGATGTGGGTCGCGTACGTCTGGCTGTTCAAGACGGCGTGGGAGATCCCGTACGACAAGCCGGACAAGCTGCGCGCGCGGTTGCACGTGCGCTACCCGATCCGCGCCGACACGCTGCTCGGGGGCGGCGTCCCGCCCGGAGTGCGCCTGCAGCGCAGGCTGCGCGATCGATCGCGTGCCAACGGGCTCGACATCGCCCTGACGGCGACCGCCTACGTGCTGTGGCTGGTCCCGCACGCCGTGATCGCCTGGATGCTGCTGTGCGACGAGCGGCGCTTCCCGCGCGCGGCGGGACGGCTGAGCGCGGTCTACCACGTGACGACGCTGGGCTACTGGGCGGTCCCGACGGCGCCGCCGTGGTGGGCCTCAGAGCAGGAGGGCGAGCTGGACGGCGCGATCCAGCACGTCACGCGCGACGTCGCGATCGCCGTCAAGCACCGGCTCGTCGGCGGCCCGGAGCCGTGCGTGCAAGAGCGGCTGCGCAGCGACCGCGAGGGCGGAAACCCGTGGGGGACAATGCCGTCCGACGCCTTTCCCGCCGCCGTCGTCACCGCCAAGACGCTCGCCGAGATCAGCCCGCGGGCCGGCGCGTGCGGCTGGTCGATGGCGCTGCTGCACGGCGGCGCGCTCGTCTACCTCGGCGAGCACTACGTCACCGACCTGCTCGGCGGTTGGCTGATCGTCGAGCTGCTCTGGCGCCTGGAGCCCCGCGCGCTGCCGCTCGTGCGGCTCGCGGTCGCCGCTCTGCGCACGCTCGAGACGCGGGCGCGCCGCGCGGCGACCGGACCGACGCGCGCGCCGTGGATCGGTGGCGGCTCGCTGCCCACCGCCGCGCCCGCCGGCCTCGCGCGAGTCTGGTGGCGCTCGCGAGGGCGCTGACCGGCGCCGCCGACAGGCGGACTACCGTTGCGGGCTCGATGAGCGGACGCGGGCCCGGCGAGATCTGGCAGGCGAGCAGCGACGAGGGCCAGCGCCGCGTCGATCGCTCGTTCGGGGGCCAGGTCGCGACCGGTTTCGTCGGCGGCGTCGACGTCATGCTCGGCGTGACGGCGCTGGCCCTGCTGAGCGGCGCCTTGGTGCTCGTGATGCCCGAGCCGACCGCGCATGCGCTCGGCTCGTTCGGCCTCGGGATCGGGCTCGCGTTCATCGTCATCGGGCGCTCGGAGCTGTTCACCGAGAACTTCCTCGTCCCCGTCACGACCGTCGCCGCCCGCCGCCGCGGCATGCGCTCGCTGGTGCGGCTGTGGGCGCTGACGCTGCTGGGCAACCTCGCGGGCCTGCTCGTGATCGCGCTCGTCCTGACGCGCGAGGATCTCGTGCCGACGCAGACGCTGGTCGCCGCGTCGCGCCTCGCCGAGACGTTCGCCGAGCGCGACGTGGTCGCGGCGCTGCTGAGCGCGATCGTCGCCGGCGCCGTCATGACGCTCCTGACGTGGCTCGCGCACGCCGCGCACGACGAGACCGCGAAGATCGCGATCGCGCTCGTCATCGGCTTCGTGCTCGCGGCGCCGAGCCTCAACCACGCCGTCGTCAGCTTCGGCGAGATGAGCTTCGGGATCCTCGCCGGCACCGGCGAGGCGGGGTGGATCGACCTGGCGCAGAACTTCCCGGTCGCGGTCGTCGGCAACCTCCTCGGCGGGCTCGGCTTCGTCACGGTGATGCGGGCGTTCCAGGTGCGCGGCGAGCCGCGCTGAGCGCGCGCAGCCGCGACGCGCTCGCGCCGGTCCTCGTCGGCGCTCGCGCGGGTCTTCGTCCGGAGCCTGGGCGCGAGCTTGCACCACGCCGGGCAGGCGGGGATCGGCGCTGGCGGGAGCGGGTACAGTCAGCAGCGATGCCGATCCGGCGGCTCATCATCGCGTGCGGGATCGCCGTGGCCGGCTGTCTCGCCGTCCCGGCCGGCGCCCAGCTGCCGCCGCCCGGCGAGCGGATCCCGGCGGGCGTCACCGCCGCCGGCGTCGACGTCTCGGGGCTGACCGTGGACGAGGCCGCCGCCCGGCTCGCGGGCCTGCACGGCGAGCGCCTCTCGCGCGGCGTCGTCACGGTGCGCGCCGCAGACCTCACGTGGAAGCTGAAGGCGACCACCGCCCGGGTCGCGTTCGACCCGCTGACGAGCGCCAAGCGCGCGCTCGACGCCGGCCGCGCCGCCGCGGGCCAGCCGGTCGACGTCCCGCTCGCGGTGAAGTACTCCAAGCGGAGGGTCAACCGCTTCGCCCGCCGCATCGACCGGCGCCTGGCGATCCGGGCGCGCAACTCGCAGCTGCGGATCTCGATCCACCGCGTCCGCGTCACCCACTCCCGGCGCGGCCGCGACATCGACCGGCGCAAGCTCGCCAAGCAGATCGGCGCCGCGCTGGTCGACCCGCGCCTGCCGCGCGTGCTCAAGCCCAAGGTCAAGAAGATCAAGCCGAAGGTCAACGCCAACGAGCTGCGCAGGCGGGCGAACACCGTCATCACGATCCAGCAGTCGACGTTCACGCTGCGGCTGTTCAAGCGCATGCGGGTCGTCAGGACCTACAGGGTCGCCGTCGGGATGCCCTCCTACCCGACGCCGCGCGGGCTGTTCTCGATCGCCTCCAAGCAGGTCAACCCCGTCTGGTCGGCTCCCAACGCGCCGTGGGCGGGCGAGCTGGCGGGCACGACCGTCAGCGGCCCGCAGAACCCGCTGAAGGCGCGCTGGATGGGGATCGTCGGCGGCGTCGGGATCCACGGCACCGCCCTGGAGCACACGATCGGCACGCGCGCCTCGCACGGCTGCATCCGGATGCGCGTCGGCGACGTCGTCGCGCTCTACGACCGCGTGCCGGTCGGCACGCCGGTGCTCATCGGCTGACCTCCCCGGCCGCGCCCGGGCGCGGCCGCGCCGCGCCGCGG
>DASZOA010000297.1:0-4245 GCA_035551055.1 Solirubrobacteraceae bacterium | reverse complement strand
GGCCGACGCCGCCACATCCTCCGCTTTGTCCTTTGCCGACGCGGCGGCATCCTGCGTCTTGTCCTTCGCCGACGCGGCGGCATCCTGCGTCTTGTCCTTCGCCGACGCGGCGGCATCCTGCGCTGTGTCCTTGGCGCCCTCGCTCGTCGACGACTCGTCGTGCGCGGTCGCGCCTGGTTCGCCGGCGCTATCCGCCGGCGCTGCGGTCTCGCTGTCTGGCCTGCGCTCTGTCATCCGGCAGCCCCTCCTTCGCTCGGTATCACGGCGACCTACTAAAGCGTCTACCGCCTCCACGAGCAACGAAACCTCGGCCCGAGCGGACCCGCGCGATCGCCGCGAGATCACGGCCGAACAGGACAACTTCGTCCTACACGACGCGCCGTGCAGCGTGAGGAAGCCCCCGGCCACATCGCGCCCCGCTGGCGACGCTCCGAACGCCCCCGCCGAGCACGGCCTGAAGGCACCCCTGGTGCAGACACCACGTGACGATCGCAGTCGCCGTACGGCCCGGTGGGCGGGCGGTACGCTCGTACGATGGCACGGGCGATCGGGATCAACCACGTTGCGCTCGAGGTCGGCGACGTCGACGAGGCGCTGGCCTGGTACGGGCGCCTCCTCGACTTCGAGCTGCGCGGCAGGCGGCCGACGATGGCGTGGGTCGACCTCGGCGACCAGTTCCTGGCGCTCAGCGCGAGGCGTCGGCAGGGGCGCGACGACGGGCGCCACTTCGGCCTCGTGGTCGACGACAAGGAGGCCGTGCGCGCCGCGCTTGCCGACGCCGGCGTCGACGTCCCCGCGACGGGCGGCCTGCGCTTCCACGATCCCTGGGGCAACGCGGTCGAGATCGTCGACTACCGCGACGTGCAGTTCACGAAGGCGCCCGCGATCCTGGCGGCGCTGGCGCCGGAGGGACTCGAGAAGAGCGCTGCGGCGCGCGAAGAGCTCGCGCGCAAGGGGCTCGCCGGCTGAGCCGCGCGCCATTGCCGCGAACAGCGCCGACGACGCAAACGAGGCGAACGGCGCCGGTCGCGGACTCCCGCCGGTAGCGTGGCCCGATGGACCGCACATCCGTGCTGCGCCTGTCGCTCGCCACCGGCGCCGTCGCGACTGCGCTGCTCGCGCTCGTGCCGACGTCCGCGCTGGCCGGTGAGCCCCGGGAGCGACGAGCGGGCGAGCCGGCGAGCAGCGCGATGCGCCCGAGCCGCGCGCCGGTGCCGATCCTCGTGTACCACGCGATCCGCACCGCGCCGGCCGGCGCGCAGCGGCCGGAGCTGTACGTGCGCCCGCGCGAGTTCGCCGCGGGAGTCCGGGCCCTACGCCGCGCCGGCTACACCGCAGTGACGCTGCAGCGCGCCTGGGACGCCTGGCACGGCCGCGCCACGCTGCCGCGCCGGCCCGTTGTCCTGTCGTTCGACGACGGCTACCGAAGCCACATGAACATCGCGCTGCCGATCCTGCGCCGCGCCGGCTGGGCGGGCGTGCTGAACCTCACGCTCGACTACGTCGACGACCTCGGCGGTGACCGCGCCGTGCGACGGCTGATCGACGCCGGCTGGCAGATCGACGCCCACACGCGTACCCACGCCGACCTCACCCGGGTCTCCGACGCGCAGCTGCACGACGAGGTCGCCGGCGCGCGAGCGGAGATCGTCCGGCGCTTCGGCGTCCCGGCGCGCTTCTTCTGCTATCCGTTCGGCCGCTACGACGCGCGTGTCAGCGCGGCGGTCAGGCGCGCCGGCCACCTCGCCGCGACGACCGTCGAGCGCGGCTTCGCCAGGCCGGGCAGGCCCTATGCCCTCAGGCGGGTCATGGTCCACGGCGGCGCCGGCGCGGCGGCGCTGCTGCGCAAGCTGCGCAGCCTGCGCCGGCACGACGCGCAGCCCAGCTACGCCGCCAGCCGCTCGACGAGCATCGCCTGGCCCATGCCGCCGGCGACGCACATCGACTCGATCCCGTAGCGGCCGTCGACCGCGTCGAGCCCGTTGAGCAGCGTCGTCATGATTCGCGCGCCGGTCATGCCGAACGGATGGCCGAGCGCGATCGCGCCCCCGAACGGGTTGAGCTTGTCCTCATCGATGCCGAGCTCGTCGCGGCAGGGCACGATCTGCGCCGCGAACGCCTCGTTGATCTCGACGATGTCGACGTCGTCGATCGACATCCCGGTCTGCTCCAGCAGCGCCCGGATCGCCGGGATCGGGCCGAGGCCCATGACCTCCGGACGGATCGCGGCGACCGTCGAGGCGATGATCCGCGCGCGCGGCTTCAGGCCCAGCTTCGCCGCCTTCTCCTCGGACATGACGAGCACTGCGGCCGCGCCGTCGTTGAGCGGGCACGCGTTGCCGGCGGTCACCGTGCCGTTCTCGGGGTCGAAGACCGGGTTGAGCGCCGCGAGCTTCTCCATCGTCGTGTTCGGCCGCGGCCCGTCGTCCTTGGTCAGCTCGCCGCCGTCGGGCAGCGCGACCGGCACGATCTCCCTGTCGAAGTGGCCGGACTCCTGCGCGTCGACGGCTCGCGTCTGCGAGATCAGCGCCCACTCGTCCTGCGCCTCGCGGCTGACCTGGCAGCGCGCGGCGACCTTCTCCGCCGTCAGGCCCATCGGGATGTAGACGTCGTACGCCGAGCCCTCCGAGCCGTCGAGCTGCGGGTGCTTGGCCTCGTCGGGGATGCCGGCGCCGAGGCCGGCGCGGGAGACGGCCTCGACGCCGGCCGCCACGTACTGCTCGCCCTCCCCGGCCCTGATCGCGTGGAAGGCCATGCGCAGCGTCTGCAGCGACGACGCGCAGAAGCGGTTGACGGTGCAGGCCGGGACGTGGTGGTCGATCCCGGCGACGAGCGACGCGTTGCGGCCGATGTTGTAGGCCTGCTCGCCGACGCCGGAGGCCGCGCCCATCATCACGTCGTCGGTCTGCGCGAAGTCGACGCCGGGGTTGCGCTCGATGAGCGCGCGCAGCGGGGTGGCGGCGAGGTCGTCGGCGCGAACGCCGACGAGCGAGCCCTTGAACGCGCGGCCGATCGGGGTGCGGACGGCGTCCACGATCACTGCTTCGGGCATGTGGTGCTCCTCTGATGGTCGGTTGTGCCCCCGGCGGTCGCACTCCACGGGAACGTCTTTCACACCGGCGTCGCACTCGCCGGAGCCTTCCGTCCGGCCATTGTCTCAGATGAACGGGGTTGGCCGCACGAGCGGGCGGCCTCGAGCGAAGGCTCGCCTGGGTCATGCGTCCGCTGCTCGCCCTCGCGCTGTGACCGCACCGCCGCCGTGCCGACGCACTCGACCATGCCTGCCGTCCTTCCACGTCTGCTGTGCCGCGCGGGGTTCGCGTCGGCGCTCGTCCTGCTCACTGCCGCGCCCGCGCAGGCGCTCGAGCTGCCGAGCACGCCGCTCGTGCCCGGCCTGCCGCCGATCTCCAACGTCGTCTCGGTGCCGGGGCTGCCGCCCGCGCCGGCGATCGTCCCGCTGCCGACGGGCGCGCTGCCGTCCCTGCTCGGGCTGCCCGGCGGCGATCGCCTCGTCGTGAGGATGGCGTCCGGGGGCGCGCTGCTCGGACTCGAGGGGCCCGACCGGCTGATCGGCGGACCCGGCCCCGACCGGCTCGACGGCGGGACGGGCCCCGACAAGGTCTACGGAAACGAGGGCGACGACCTGCTCAAGGGCGGCTCGGGCGGCGACTTCCTCTACGGCGGCGCCGGCCACGACCAGCTCTTCGCGAGCTACGGCGCCGACGTCCTCGACGGCGGCGCGGGCAACGACATCCTCGCCGGCGAGGCCGCGCCCGACAAGCTGCACGGCCGCGCCGGCGACGACCTCATCCCCGGCGGCGGCGGCGCGGATCTCATCGACAGCGGAGCCGGCGACGATGTCGTCTACTCCGACTCGGGCCGTGAGCGGATCGACGCCGGCGCGGGCAACGACACCGTCTACGTCAACAACGGCACGGCGGTCGGCAGCGTCGACTGCGGCCCCGGCGCCGACGCGATCGTCATCAATCCGTACGCGATGCGCGGCGGCGTCTCAAACGCCCAGGCGCTGCGGGCCGGGCGGATCCGCAACTGCGAGCGCGTCGTCGAGGCCGAGCCGGTGACCGATCCCAGCAGGGGCATCAAGGCGATCGTCTCCGATCGCGGCGGGCACCGGACCGGCGGACCGCGCAACGACAACCTGCTCGGCGGCCGCGGGTCGGACCGCCTCGACGGGGCCGCCGGCGACGACGTCATCTGGGGCGACCGGCACCTGCCCGAGGGCGG
>DASZOA010000296.1:0-7517 GCA_035551055.1 Solirubrobacteraceae bacterium | reverse complement strand
CTCGTCGACGCCCCGGCCGTCGACCGCCTCGGTCTGGACGATCGGCACCTGCCACGGACCCTGCGGCGCGAGCGACAGGACGCCGCGGATCTCGCGCACCATCGTCTGCGTCAGCGGGTGGTCGGCCTTGTTGACGACGATGATGTCCGGGATCTCCATGATTCCCGCCTTCAGCGCCTGGACGGAGTCGCCGCCGCCGGGCATGAGCACGAGCAGCACGGTGTCGGCGTGGTCGATGATGTCGACCTCGGCCTGGCCGACGCCGACCGTCTCGAGGAACACGTCGTCGCGTCCGGCTGCGTCCATCAGCAGCGCCGCCTGCAGCGAGGCTTCCGACAGCCCGCCGAGCGTGCCGCGGCTGGCCATCGAGCGGATGAAGACGCCCTGGTCGAGGAAGTGCTCGGTCAGGCGGATGCGATCGCCGAGCAGCGCGCCCCGGGTGAACGGCGAGGACGGGTCGATCGACAGCACGGCGACGCTGCGGTCGACCGCGCGGCGGTTCCTGACGAGCTGGCCGATCAGCGTCGACTTGCCCGACCCGGGCGCGCCGGTGACGCCGACGACGGTCGCGGCTCCCGTGTTCGCATAGACGTCCCGCACGAGCTCCCAGCCTGCCGGGTCGTCGTTCTCGACGAGGGAGATCGCGCGGGCGAGCGCCCGGCGGTCGCCGTCGAGCAGACGCTGGGCGAGGTTGGGATCGACCGCCAAGGCCGACGATGATGCCAGGGGTGGTCCACGCCCGCCGTCTACCCGTAGCCTTGCGATCGTGCAGCGCACGCTGACGATCGCCGAGCCGGCCGAGCCGCCCGCGCTCAACGTCCGCGGCGAGCCGGCGCCGCTGCACGGCGGGCCGCTTGTGCTGTGGCGCTTCATGCGCGCGCACGGCATGCTCGACACCCGCTACGCGCGGCTGATCGCGCGCTGGCTGTGGCTCAAGCTGCGCTGGCGCGGGCGGCTGAAGACCGACGGCCTGTGCTTCGTCTGTCCGAACGTCACGATCGAGATCGGCAGGGGCGCGTCGCTGCACCTCGGCCGCTGGTCGTGGGTCGGCCATGGCAGCAAGATCCGTGTGCACGAGGGCGAGGTCCGGATCGGGGCGAAGACGGTGCTCGGCCAGGAGTGCACGATCTCGGCCTTCCAGCACGTCTCGATCGGCCGCGAGTGCATCGTCGCCGACCGCGTCATGCTGATCGACTTCGACCACGGCGTGGTCGAGATCGAGCGCCCGGTCCGCGAGCAGGGCATCTACAAGCGCGACGTGCGCGTGGGCCACAACGTCTGGATCGGCTACGGCGTGGCGATCCTGCGCGGCACGACCGTCGGCGACAACTGCGTGCTCGGCACGTCGACGGTCGTCACCAAGGACGTGCCCGCCAACGCCGTCGCCGCCGGCGTCCCGGTGCGCGTGCTGCGGATGCGCGAGACGCCGCGTACGCTGCGCTGGGAGTAGCGCCGGCGGCCCGCATCGGCCGCCCGCCGGACCGCTACGAGCGCGCGCCGCGCTCGCGGTAGACGCGGTCCTCATACTCGGACAGCATCCGCGTCGCGGAGTACGCCGGGATCAGCGTCCGCATCGAGCGCTTGACGCGCTCGACCCACGCCTGCGGTACGCCCGCGTCGTCGCGCGCGTAGAACTCGGGCACGACCTCGTTCTCGAGCAGCCGGAGCAGCTCGTCGGCATGGCGAGCGTCCTGCGCGGCGGGATCGGGATCGACGTCGCCGCCCAGCGCCCAGCCGTTGGCGCCGTCGTACGCCTCGGCCCACCAGCCGTCGAGCACGCTGAGCTGCAGCCCGCCGTTGACGGCGGACTTCATACCGCTCGTCCCGCTCGCCTCCAGCGGCGGCCGCGGGACGTTGATCCACACGTCGCAGCCACGGACGAGGCGCGCCGCGACGGCGAGGTCGTAGTCCTCGAGAAAGACGATGCGCTCGTACGCGCGCTGCTGCGAGCGCACGCCGAACAGCTGCTGCACGAGGCGCTTGCCGTCGTCGTCGCGCGGGTGCGCCTTGCCGGCGAGCAGCAGCTGGACCGGCCGGTCGCCGGCGAGCAGGGCGAAGCTGCGCTGAACGTCGTGCAGCAGCAGGTGCAGCCGCTTGTACGTCGCCAGCCGCCGCGCGAAGCCGAGCGTCAAGACGCTGTCGTCGAATGTCCTGGCCGCCGCCTCGACGTAGTCGCGCGACTCGCCGCGCGCGATCCGGTACAGCTGGCTGCGATCGCGGACGTACTCGACGAGCCGCCGCCGCTGGTCGCAGCGCACGTCCCAGAGCTCCTGCGTGGGGACGTGCTCGATCGCTTCGAAGGTCGCCGGATCGGCGGCGCGCAGGGTCCAGTCGGCGCCGAGATGACGGTCGAGCAGCCGCCGCATCGGCGCGCCCACCCACGACGGCACGTGGACGCCGTTGGTCACGTGGCCGATCGGCACGTCGTCGATCGCGCGGTCGGGCCACAGCACGCGCCACATCTCGCGCGAGACGCCGCCGTGGCGGCGGCTGACGCCGTTCGCCGCGCGGCTGGCCCGCAACGCGAACTGCGTCACGCCGAACGGTTCGTGCGGGTCGTCGCGGTGCGTGCGCCCGAGCCGGAGGATCTGCTCGGTGTCGGCGTCCAGCGAGCGGGCGAGCGGTCCGAGCGCCAGGCGCACCTGGTCGGGCGGGTACGTGTCATTGCCGGCGGCCACCGGGGTGTGCGTCGTGAACACCGTCCTGCGGCGGACGGCCTCGAATGCGGCCTCGAAGCCGAGCCCGCCGCCGACCGCCGAGCGCGTCATCTCCAGCGCGGCGAAGCCGGCGTGGCCCTCGTTCATGTGCACGACGGCCGGCTCGATCCCCAGCGCGCGCAGCGCCGCAGCGCCGCCGGCGCCGAGCAGGACGTACTGCGCCAGGCGCGTCGTGGGGTCGCTGTCGTACAGCCGGGCGGTGATCGAGCGGGCGACGTGGCCGTTCTCCGGCACGTCGGTGTCGAGCAGATACAGCGGCACGCGTCCGACGTCCACGCGCCACACCTGCGCGACGACGTCGTCCTCGTCGATCGGCACGCGGATCCGCAGCGGCGCGCGCCCCTCGCCGATGGTCACGCGCACGGCCGGCGAGCGCTCGGGGTCCGTCGGGACCCAGTACTCCTGCTGCCAGCCGCTGTGGTCCACACGCTGGCGAAAGTAGCCGTAGCGGTACATGAGCCCGACCGCGACGAACGGCAGCGCGAGGTCCGACGCCTCCTTGACGATGTCGCCGGCGAGCGCGCCGAGCCCGCCGGCGTAGATCGGCAGCGAGACGTGCACGCCGTACTCCGCGCAGAAGAACGCGATCGGGCGGTCGGCAGCGACCACGCGCGTCGCCGGCGGACGGGCGAGGTCCTCGAGCATCGCGCGCTCGAGCTGCTCGGCCCGCGCGACGAGCGCGCCATCGCCGGCGGCGCGCAGCAGCGCCTCCGCCGACGTCTCCTGCAGCAGCCGGACCGGGTTGCGGCCGCATGCCGCCCAGCGGTCGCGGTCGACCTCGCGGAAGACGTCCGGTCCGTCGGGCAGCCACGACCAGCGGTAGTTGTAGGCCAGCCGCGCGAGGACGGCGAGCGGCCAGGGCAACCGCGACGACAGCGCGCTCGCGGCTCGGACGATGTCATCTGCGCCGCCGGTCACCGCGCAGATCTTGGCAGGCGTCGTCGCCGCGACCGCATCAGCCCGCGCCGATCCGGTCAGGGCCGCAGGCCCGAGACGAGCAGGTACTCGGCCGGGATGCGCACCTCGCCGTCGCCCGCGTCGCACGCCTCGAACAGCGCCCGCAGGTCCTCGACGAGCCCGGCGTAGGACGCCGGCTCGAGGATCCGCTTGGCGAGCACCAGCGGTCCGAAGCGCTCCTCGTAGTCGGCGATCATCTCGTCGCGCGACGGATAGACGAAGTCGACCGTGCGCCGCTCGAGCGCGAGCTGCGCCTGACCGCCCAGCAGCGCGCGCACGTGGCGCTCGTCGCCCCACATCGCCGGCGGCTCGCCGCCCGGTGGCGCCGACTCCGGGAGGTGCTCCGCCAGCATCGCGAACATGCGTCCGAAGAAGCCCCCCGGCGTCCAGTTGGCGAGCACGATCATGCCCCCGGAGCGGCAGCTGCGCACGAGCTCGGCGGCGGCGACGTCGTGGCGCGGCGCGAACATGACCCCGAACGTCGACAGGACGCGGTCGAAGCTCTCGTCCGCGAACGGCAGCGCCTCGGCGTCGCCCTCGATCCACTCCACGCTGACCCCCGCCAGCGCCTCCCGGCGGCGCGCGTCGGCGAACAGCTCGGGGACGAGGTCGAGGCCGACGACCTGCGCGCCCGCCTCGGCGGCGCGAATCGCCGCGTTGCCGGTGCCGGTCGCGACGTCGAGCACCCGCATCCCGGGCTCGATCGCCGCGGTCTCCGCGACGACCGCTCCGACGTCCCAGAACAGCTCGGCGATCGCGTCGTAGTCGCCGGCGCTCCAGATCGCGCGCTGCAGCCCCTTCAGCCCGGTCAGCTCGTCGCTCATGGGGTCGTGACAGTAGCGATCCCACGTCGCAGACCGGGCGGCCGGGAGGTCTACGCGCAGTTCGGCCACGGGCTCGTCCCGGCCTGCCGCAGCAGCTTGGCCGCCAGCCGATCCTGCTCGGCCTCGGCGGCCCGCGCCGGGTCGCCCGCGCCGCCGATCGCGCGCCACGTGCGCCGCGAGAACTGGTACTTGCCGCGGTAGCGGCCGTCGCCGGAGACGGCCGTCGGGTCGCCGCCGGACTCGCACCTGGCGATCTGTTCGAGCAGCGGATCGACGGCTCCCGTCGCGCGCGCCCGCGCGCCCGCGACGGCGCGCGGCTCGATGCCGAGCGCCTTCAGCGTCTGGGGCCCGATCACGCCGTCGACGGTCAGCCGGTGCCTGCGCTGAAAGCGCCGCGTCGCGCGCCGCGTGCGCGGTCCGACGATGCCGTCCGCCGCGACGCCGAGCGCGCGCTGGGCGGCGGCGATCGTCTCGCTGCTCATCGCGCCGGCGGGCGCTGCCGCCTGCCGGGCGATCGCGCCGCCGCTGACGGACAGCAGGGCGGCGACCGCGACGAGCAGCGATCCGCGGCTGCGCAGCACCCGCCGGCGGCGCAGCGCGGCCGCCCGGCGCCGCGCGCGCGCGGCGCGCAGCGACTGCCGGTAGGCGATCGTGCACTCGACGTCGGCCTGCCGGCAAGCGCCGTCGGGCACCACCGATGCTTCGTCGCTGCCTGTCATGTGCGCGCTCCTCCTTCGTCGTCTCGGCGCCTACGGGGTTAGCTGCCGGGCTCGCGCTGTGACGTGCGCTACGCCGCCGGCACCGCCGCGCTGGCGCGCTGGCGGTGGGTGGCGATTCGCCCCCGGGCCCGACCTCGTCAGGCCCAAACGGGTCCCCCGTTCCCGGCCGCGCTGGGCGCCCGGGACTCGGCTCTTATGAAAAGCAGCGCCGGATGGTACGCGTCGCGCGGACGGAACGCGGCGAGATCGTCCGCACGGAGCGCGAAATACCGCGTGCGGGTGCGCGACGTCGACCACGCGACCGGCGACGACCATCCTCATCCGGTACCGGGAGCCCAGCCGACGGGCGTGCTAGCGAGCGCTAGCAGGTGTGCTAGCCGTTGCTAGCGATTCGCGCGAGGAAGGTGGGCTTCGAGGATGTGCACCGCGCGCCGGTGCGAGCGTCTCGACGCGACCTACGGCTCGTGCAGCGCCGCCGGCGAGGCGTGCGGCGCGAGGTTGCGCAGCGACGGCGCGTGCGCGCCGGGCGCGGCGAGGGACCTGTCGAGCGCCGCCCGGTGGCGCGCGGCGCGCTCGCGACCGTACGGCGCGGCGAGGTCGCGGGTGACGAGAAACGCCCAGTCGCTCGACTGCAGCGCGAGCAGCTCGCGCACCGCCCGCGCGTCGGCGCCGCCGGCGCGCGCCGCGGCGACCGTGCGCAGCTCGGCGTCGCGCGCGCTCCACGCCATGGCGGCGACCGGCGGTGCGCTCCACGTCGCGAGGTCGCGCGGCGTTCCCCACGACGTCACCGGAAGCGCGGCCGGAGCCGGCGCCGGGGCGTGGCGCGTGAGGGCGTCGTCGAGCGGCGCGATCCGCAGCCCCTGCGCGGCGGCCTGCTCGAGCACCGCGGCGAGCCAGAGCGGACCCTCGTGCCACCAGTCGCCGAGCAGCTCGGTGTCCAGCGCGCAGACCGCCAGGCCGCCGGCGGCGACCCGGGCGCGCACGCGCGCCACGAAGTCCGCCGCGTGCTCGCGCGCGGCGTGCGCCGCGCGAACGGGGTCGTACGGCGCGCCGGCGTTGCTCCAGGCGCGATGGCGGTGCGGCGTGAACGCGTGGTAGTTGCGATAGCGCCCGTCGGCGGGATAGCCGCCGTCGCTCCAGACGAGCTCGATCGTCGCGCGGTCGATCGGGACGAGCAGCGGCCCGGCGGGCGAGCGCAGCGGGCGCAGCTGGTCGGCGGGCGCGAGGACGTCGGTCAGATCGACGCAGACGGCCCGCACGCCGGCCTCCTCGAGCAGTGCGTCCAGCCACGGCGCGTGCGCGCACTCCGGCAGCCACAGGCCGCCCCGCCAGCGCGCGTCGCCGAAGCGGCGGCGGTGCGCGGCGAGGCCGGCGCGCAGCTGCAAGCGGACGCCCGCGCTCGTCGCGAGCAGCGGCAGGACGGCGTGGGTCGCCGCCGACGTCCAGGCGACGTGGCGGCCGAGCGCGCCGAGCAGGTCGCCGCCCAGCCCGGCGAGCCGCTCGCGCGCCCAGCGATAGCGCGCGGCGGAGTGCTCGAGCGCGGCGACGACGCCGCGCTCGCCGCGTGCGGCCGCGATGTCGCGGCGGTGCGACTCGACCCGGATGCCGGCGAGGAACGCCGCGCAGCGACCCAGCGCGCCGGGCGCCTCGAGCTGGTCGCAGAGCACCGGCGTGAGCGACAACGTGACCGGCGCGCCGCCGTCGAGGATGTCGAGCAGCGGCAGGTACGACGTGGCGATCGCCTCCCACAGCCACTCCTCGCCGAACGGCCACGTGCCGAAGCCCTCGACGTACGGCATGTGGCTGTGCAGGACGATCGCGAGCTCGCCCGGATCGGCGTGCGCACCCGCGCCCGCGCGAGCGGCCGCGGCGGCGCTCACGGTCGCAGCACCGCGACGAGGTCGAGCGCCGCGCGCAGGTCGCGCGCGCTGCCGGTGCGCAGCGCGAAGTCGCGCGCGTCGATCGCCGGCGTGAAGCGGTCGTAGAAGCGCTTGGTGACGCCGAGGCGGGCGTGGACGGCGTCCCAGCCGAGCCGCAGCGCGGCGTCGTGCAGCGCGAGCTTGCGCGCGTGGTAGACGCCGTGGATCCGCACCCGCCCGAAGTGCGCGCGGCACAGCGCGGCGAACTCCTCGGGGCGGTACTCGTGGATGTGCCAGGGGTTGCCCGAATGCTCGGCGCCGGGCGGCGCGAGCGTCAGGACGTTCGGCGTCGAGACGTAGGCGACGCCGTTCGGCGCGACGAGCTCGCGAAAGCGCGCGAGCACCGCGTCGGCGTCCTGCACGTGCTCGATCGTCTGCAGG
>DASZOA010000295.1:0-9506 GCA_035551055.1 Solirubrobacteraceae bacterium | reverse complement strand
AAACCGAGGTCTCCGAGCTCTTCGGCGAGGAGTACGCGCGCCTGGCGATCATGCTCAACGACGCGCGCGGCTGGGCGAAGGGGACGCTGCCGACCTACCAGGACCGCAAGGCCTTCTTCGAGGGCGTCGTCAACGGCGAGCCCGACCCGATCGCGCTGCTGCGCGCCGGCGACGAGCGCGCCGTGCGCGACCTCATCGCGGCCGCGCAGCGCTCGCACGCGCCCGCGTAGCGCCGCGGCCCGGTACACCCGCCGAGGTGAGCGGCGATCTGAACGTCAATCGGCCGGAGTGGGACAACGAGCTCGGCGCCGCGCCGTTTCGCCTGCGCGCGATGCGGATCGGGCGACGGGCCGGGGCGCGGGAGCTGGGTGCGACGCTGTACGAGGTCGAGCCGGGCGCCCGCGATCTCGCCCTACCACGCCCACCACGGCAACGAGGAGCTGCTGCTCGTCCTGGCGGGGACGCCGCGGCTGCGCACGCCCGAGGGGGTGCGCGAGCTCGAGACCGGCTCGGTCGTCGCGTTTCCGCGCGGGCCAGCGGGCGCGCACCGCGTGTCGAACCCGGCGCACGCCGCCGAGCCGGCCCGGATCGTGATCCTCTCGACGATGCACTTCCCCGACGTCGCCGAGCACCTGGACACCGGGACGGTGCTCGCCGTGAGCGCGCCGCGCGAGGGGCGGGCATTCCCGGCGTCGAGCGGCATCGCGGCGATGGACGCGGTCGAGCGCGCGATGCGCGCGGCCGCCGACCGCGAGCCCGACTGAACGCGCCCCGGCCCCGCGGGCGCCGCGCTGCGGCTGAAGTAGCGTCCAGCGCCGTGTCGACTCCCGCTCCCGCCCTCGCGCTGCGCGGTGCCGGGCGCCGCTACGGCGACCGCGCGGCGCTGCGCGACGTGACGCTGCAGCTCGAGGCGGGCCGCACGCTCGTCGTCTTCGGCCCCAACGGCGCCGGCAAGACGACGCTGCTGCGGATGCTCGCCACGCTGCTGCGCCCCCACGCCGGCGAGGTCCGCGTGCTCGGCCACGCGCTGCCCGACGGCGGCTGGGCCGTGCGCGGGCGAATCGGCTTCCTCGGCCACGAGCCGCTGCTGTACCGCGAGCTGAGCGGGCGCGAGAACCTGCGCTTCCATGCGCGGCTGCACCGCGTGGCGCCGCGCCGGGTCGGCGAGGCGCTGGACGCGGTCGGGATGGCGGCGCGCGCCGACGATCCGGTCGCCGAGCTGTCGCGCGGAATGGTCCAGCGCCTGGCCATCGCGCGGGCGGTCCTGCACGAGCCCGACCTGCTGCTGCTCGACGAGCCGCTGGCCAACCTCGATCCGGCGGCCGCGGCGCGCGTCGCGCCGCTGATCGGGCCCGGCGGCGGACGCACGCGCGTCGTCACGAGCCACGACCCGGCCGGCGGGCTCGCCGGAGCCGACCTGGCGCTCGGGCTCAAGGGCGGGCGCGTCGCGCTGCTCGCGCCCGCCGGACAGGTCGGGCCCGAGCAGATCGGCGAGCTCTACGCATGAGGACGACCGTCGCCGCGCTGCTGTCGAAGGAGCTCACGCTGGAATGGCGCACGCGCGAGTCGGTGCCGGCGATGGTGCTGTTCAGCATCGCCACGTACGTCGTCTTCCACTTCGGCCTGGATCGCGACCGGATCACGGGCGACCTCGCCGCCGGCGTCCTCTGGGTGACGCTGCTGTTCGCGGCGATCCTCGGCGTCAACCGCCTGTTCGTCGCCGAGCACGAGCAGGGCGGCTTCGACGCGTTCCTGCTCGCCCCGGTCGACCGCACGGCGCTGCTCGTCGCCAAGGCCGCCGCGCTGTTCGTCTTCCTCTGCCTCGTCGAGCTCGTCGCGGTCCCGGCGTTCGCGCTGCTGCTGCTCGGCCCGCCGCTGGCGCAGGCGCTGCCGCAGCTCGTGCTCGTGCTCGTGCTCGCCGACGCCGGGATCGCCGTCGTCGGGACGCTCGTCGCCGGCCTGGCGATCCAGACGCGGGCGCGCGACCTGATCGTCCCGCTGCTCGCGCTGCCGCTGCTCGTGCCGGTCCTGCTGGCGGCCGCGCGCTGCGCCACGCCGCTGTTCGCCGGCGGCGGCGCGAGGCCGCTCCCGGGCGACTGGCTGGCCGTCCTGGCCATCTATGATCTGTTGTTCGCGCTGATCGCGTACGCGATCTTCGACTTCCTCCTGGAGGACTGAGCCATCGTCTACGGCAAGGGCCTTCGCGCCCTCTCCATCGCCACGCCGCTCGTGCTGACCGGCGCCTTCGCGCTCGTCTTCTTCTACGCGCCGCTGGACGCCGACCAGGGCTTCATCCAGAAGATCTTCTACGTCCACGTGCCGATGGCGCTCGTCGCGCTGGTCGGCTTCATGGCCGGCGGCGTGCTCGCCGCGCTGCACCTGCGCACGCGCGAGACGAAGTGGGACATGCGCTCCTACGTCACGATCCACGTGTCGGTGATCCTCGCCGTCGGCGTGCTCGTGACCGGCTCGATCTGGGCGCGCGCCTCGTGGGGGCACTGGTGGATCTGGGACGAGCCGATGCTCGTCTCGTTCCTCATCGTCTTCCTGCTCTACGCGACGTACTGGCCACTGCGCTTCTCGATCGAGGACAAGGACAGGCAGAGCCGCTACGCGTCGGTCTTCGCGATCGTGGCGGGCGCCTTCGTGCCGCTGAACTTCACCGCCGTGCGGATGGCCGAGAGCTTCACGCACCCCGAGACCGGGACGATGACGACGAGCGGCCCGGCCAGCGTGACGCTGACGTTCCTCGCGTCGCTGCTCGGGATGACGCTGCTGTTCGTCACGCTGTGCAAGTACGAGATGGCCTCCAAGAACGCGACCTTCCGTCTGCGCGCGCTGCGCCGCCGGCTCGCCGGCGACGACGACGAGCTCGCGCTGCCCGGCCGCAGCGCGGCGCCTCAGCTGTGATGCCCGCCCTTCCGCTCGACGAGGCCGGCAAGTACGTCGCCGCGGCGTACCTCGTGTTCCTCGCGCTCGTGCTGATCTACGTCGCGATCATGGCCGCCAAGCTCGCGCGCATCGAGCGCGAGGTCGTCGAGCTGGCCGAGCTCGTCGAGGGCAGGCAGCCCGGCGGCGCGCCGGCGGAGCGCGCGCGGGAGCCCGTCGCATGACCGCCGAGCTCATCACGCTCGGGATCTCGCACAAGACCGCACCGGTCCAGCTGCGCGAGCGCCTGGCGCTGACGCAGAGCGCCGCCACCCTCTTCTTGCAGCAGGCCGCCGAGCACCCCGAGGTGCACGAGGCCGTCGTCATCTCGACCTGCAACCGCACCGAGCTGACGCTCGTCGTCGGCGACGCCGTCGTCGCCGAGAGCGGGGTGCTGGGGATGCTCGCGCAGCGCGCCCACGTGCGCCCCACCGAGCTGGCCGAGCGGATCTACTCGCCGCGCAACTGCGACGCCGCGCGCCAGCTGTTTCGCGTCTGCGCCGGCCTGGAGTCGATGATCGTCGGCGAGGCCGAGATCCAGGGCCAGGTCAAGCGCGCCTACGAGGTCGCGCTCGCCGCGGGCACGACCGGCCCGCTGACCAACCGCCTGTTCACCGCGGCGCTGCAGACCGGCAAGCGCGTGCGCTCGGAGACCTCGATCGGGCTCGGCCGCGCCTCGATCTCCTCGACGGCCGTCGAGCTCGCGCGCGACGTGCTCGGCGACAACCCCATGCCGCGCGTCGTGATCATCGGCGCCGGCGAGACGAGCGAGCTGACGGCGCGCGCGCTCGCCGACCAGGGCGTCTCGACGATCTTCGTCGCCAACCGCCACGCCGACCGCGCCCGCTCGCTCGCCAACCGCTTCGGCGGCGAGGTCGTCGCGCTCGACGAGCTGCCCGGCCAGCTCGCGCTCGCCGACGTCGTCGTCGCCTCGACGGCGTCGCCGCACCCGATCGTCGAGCAGGAGGAGCTCGAGCTCGTCATGCGCGCGCGCGGGCAGCGGCCGCTGCTGCTCGTCGACATCGCGGTCCCGCGCGACATCGACCCCGCCTGCGCCGACCTCGAGGGCGTCACGCTGTTCGACATGGACGACCTGCAGGCGCGCGTCGCGCACACCGTGTCCGTCCGCGAGGCCGAGGCGCTGCGCGCCGAGGCGATCGTCGAGGAGGAGATCCAGCGCTTCGCCGAGTGGCTGGGCACGCTCGCCGTGCAGCCCACGATCCGCGCGCTGCGCGCGTACGGCGACGCGATCGTCGAGCAGGTGCTGTCGGAGAACGAGACGCGCTGGGAGCGCGCCTCCGAGCGCGACATCGCGCGCGCCGAGGCGATCGCGCGCTCGGTCATGAACCGCCTGCTGCACGAGCCGACGCTGCGACTGCGCACGCCGGGCGAGGGGCGCTCGCACGGTCGCCTGCAGATCATGCGCGAGCTGTTCGGCCTCGAGGGCGCGCCGGACGCGCCCGACGCGGTCGAGCACGACGACGGCGAGCGTGGCAACGTGCGCCCGCTGCCGCGCCGCGCGTCGTCGTCGTAGGCGCCGGCTGATCGATGCGGATCGGGACGCGCGGCAGTGCCCTGGCCCTGGCGCAGGCCGGCGCCGTCGCCGCGCTGCTCGGCCCGGCGGCCGAGCTGGTGCCGGTGACGACGAGCGGCGATCGCGGCGCCACCGGCCAGGACAAGGAGCGCTGGGTCAAGGAGCTCGAGCTCGGGCTGCTCGACGGCGACCTCGACCTCGCCGTGCACAGCGCCAAGGACGTGCCGACCGTGCTGCCCGACGGCCTTGCCCTGGTCGGCTCGCCGGCGCGGGCCGACCCGCTCGACGCGCTCGTCGGCGCGCCGTCGCTGGCGCAGCTCGCGCCGGGCGCGCGCGTCGGCACGGCCTCGCTGCGCCGCGCGGCCCAGCTGCTGGCGCTGCGCGCGGACCTCGACGTCGTCGTCGTGCACGGCAACGTCGACACCCGGCTGCGCCGGCTGCACGACGGCGAGCTGGACGCGCTCGTGCTCGCCGCCGCCGGGCTGCGGCGGCTCGAACGCGCAGCCGAGATCGGCTGCCTGCTGCGAGAGCTCGTGCCGGCGCCCGGTCAGGGCACGCTCGTGCTCGAGGCGCGCGCCGACGACGAGGCCGCCGCCGCAGCGGTCGCCGCGATCACCCACATGCCGACGTGGGACGCGCTCATCGCCGAGCGCGCGCTCGTCGCGGCGCTCGACGCGAGCTGCAACACGCCGCTGGGCGCGCACGCCCGCGTGCGCGACGGCGCGATCGCGCTGCGGACGTTCGTCGGGCTGCCCGACGGCTCGGCGTGGCTGCGCGACGAGGCGCCGCCGGCGCCGGCGCCGGCCGAGGCCGGCGCGCGCGCGGCCGAGCGCCTGCTGGCCGCCGGCGGCGGCGAGCTGCTCGCGCGCGCCGAGGAGATGGCGACCGCGTGACCGTTCACCTCGTCGGCGCCGGACCGGGCGACCCGGGTCTCATGACCGCCCGCGCCCTGGAGCTCGTCGCGCGGGCCGACGTGATCCTCTACGACCGGCTGATCCCCGACGGCGCCCTCGACGGCGCGCGCGACGACGCGCTGCTGATCGACGTCGGCAAGGTCGGCGGCGGAGCGCAGGTGCCCCAGCAGGCGACGAACGAGCTGCTGCTCGAGCACGGCCGCGCGGGGCGCGACGTCGTGCGCCTGAAGGGCGGCGACCCGTTCGTCTTCGGTCGCGGCGGCGAGGAGGCGCAGCTGCTGCGCGGCGCCGGGATCGACGTCGAGGTCGTGCCGGGCGTGACGGCGGGCGTCGCCGCGCCGGCCTACGCCGGGATCCCGGTCACGCACCGCGGGCTGGCGGCGGCGGTCGCCTTCGTGACCGGCCACGAGGACCCGGGCAAGGACGACGCGCAGCTGGACTGGCGGGCGCTCGCGGCCTTCCCGGGCACGCTGGTCTTCTACATGGGCGTGCGCGCGCTCGAGCGGATCGCCGCGCAGCTGCGCGCCGGCGGCCGGCCGGCGGGCGAGCCGGCCGCGGTCGTCGAGCGCGGGACGTTCGCCGATCAGCGCACGGTCGCCGGCACGCTCGGCGACATCGCCGCGCGCGCCGCCGAGGCCGACGTGCGCGCGCCGGCGATCGCCGTCGTCGGGCCGGTCGCCGCGCTGCACCAGGAGCTTGCGTGGTTCACCCCCGGGCCGCTGGCCGGCCGCAGCGTCGCGGTGACGCGCGCGCGGGCGCAGGCGAGCGCGCTCGCCGAACGCCTGCACGCGCTCGGCGCGCGCGTCGTCGAGGCGCCGGCGATCCGGGTCGAGCCGCTCGACGTGCGGCTGCCGGATCTCGCCGCCTTCGACCTGCTCTGCGTGACGAGCCCGAACGGGGCGCGCCGGCTGCTCGAGCTCGCCGGCGACGCCCGCGCGCTCGCCGGGCCGCAGATCGCGGCGCTCGGGCCGGGCACGGCCGACGCGCTGCGCGCCGGCGGGATCGCGGCCGACATCGTGCCGCCGCGCGCCGTCGCCGAGTCGCTCGTCGAGGCGCTCGCCGAGCGCCCGATCAGGCGCGCGCTGATCGCGCGCGCCGAGCAGGCGCGCGACGTCCTGCCCGACGCGCTGCGCGAGCGCGGAGCCCAGGTCGAGATCCTCGCCCTCTACCGCACGGTCGCCGAGCCGCTGGGCGGCGTCGCGCGCGACGCCGCGCTGGCCGCCGACTACGTGGCGTTCACGTCGGCCTCGTCGGTGCGCTTCTTCGTCGAGGCGGCGGGCGCGCCCGGCGCCGCCCAGCGTGTGGTCTCGATCGGGCCGGTGACGAGCGACGCGCTGCGCGAGCGCGGGCTCGAGCCGCACGTCGAGGCGCAGGAGCACACGCCCGACGGGCTCGTCGCGGCCCTGCTGGCCGACGTCGCACCCGGCCAGCTGTTCTGACGCGGGGCGCGTCAGCCCGCGGTGTCGATGTCGCCCTCCGGAAAGCCCGGCAGCTCGCGGTCGACCTCGTCGTCCTCGTCGGCGGGGATGCCGAGCGGAACGTCGTCCTGCTCCTCCTCGGGAAGGCCGCTGGGCGGCTCGCGCTCGTCGCGCCTCACACCGTCACCCCGACGTCCTGGAGCCAGTCCTTGATGTCCTCCGGCGGGTCGTCGCCGTACTCCGCGCGCGTGGCCAGGCGCAGCAGGTCGTCGTCGTCGTCGTCGATCTCGTCGCGCCGGAAGGCCAGGTAGGTGGCGACCGCGGCGGTCATCTCGACGCCGGCCGCCGCCATCGCTCCGCGCAGCCGCTCGGCCGCCTCGAAGAACGTGCGGTCGCGCTCGTCCAGCGCCGTGACGGGCTCGTCGCGGTCCTCGAACTCGAGCAGGAAGGCGGCGATCAGCTCGTCGTCGCCGTCGGGGTCGCAGACGGCGACGGCGCGGTGGACGACCTCGGCGACGCTCGGTGTCCGGTCGTGTGATCCGTGGCGCATGGCGACCGGCTACCCGCCCCGCGCGCCATACACTCGACGCGCGATGGCCGTCGTGACGTTCCTCAGCGACTACGGACTCGAGGACGACTTCGTCGGCGTCTGCCATGGCGTGATCGCGCGGATCGCCCCGCAGGCCCGCGTCATCGACGTCACCCACGGGATCGGCCGCCACGACGTCCGCGCCGGCGCGCTCGTGCTCGAGCGAGCGCTGGCGTACATGCCGGCCGGGACGCACCTCGCCGTCGTCGACCCCGGCGTCGGGGCCGAGCGCCGCGCGGTGGCGCTGCGCTGCGCCGACGAGCAGCGGTATCTCGTCGGTCCCGACAACGGTCTGCTGTCGCTCGCGGCGGCGCGCTTCGGCGGCGCCGTCGAAGCGGTCGAGATCGGCGCCTCGCCGCTGCGCCTGGAGCCGGTCTCGGCGTCGTTTCACGGCCGCGACCTGTTCGCCCCGGTCGCCGCGCACCTCGCCGCGGGCAGCGCCTCGCTCGCGCAGGCCGGCGAGCCGCTGGACCCGGCCGAGCTCGTGCAGCTCGTGCTGCCGCGTGCGCGGGCGACCGCGGACGGCCTCGTCGCGCACGCCCTGCACGCCGACCGCTACGGCAACGTCGCGCTCGACGCCGGGCACGAGGACCTCGCCGGCAGCGGGCTGCGGCTCAACCGCCCGGTGACGGTCAACGGCCGGCCGGCGCTGTACGCGACGACCTTCGCGGACGTCCCCGCCGGCGGCCTGCTGCTCTACGAGGACGGCTACCGCGTGCTCTCGCTCGCCGTCAACCGCGGCTCCGCGCTGCAGGCGCTCGGCCTGGGCCTCGACGACGAGGTCCTGATCGCGCCCGCGGCGTGAGCGGGCCGCTCGGCAGGCCGCGGCTGCACCACCGCGCGACGGACTCGACGAGCGACGTGGCGCGGACGCTCGCGATCGCGGGCGCCCCGCACGGAACGCTCGTGACCGCCGGGGAGCAGCGCGCCGGCCGCGGCCGCCAGGGGCGCAGCTGGAGCGCGCCGCCGGGCCGCGCGCTGCTCATGTCGCTCGTGCTGCGCGACTGGCCGCCGCTGCTGCCGATCGTCGGCGCGCTCGCCGTCGCCGACGTCGCCGGAGCCGCCGCGGCGATCAAGTGGCCCAACGACGTGCTGCTCGACGGGCGCAAGCTCGCCGGCGTCCTCGCCGAGGGCCGTCCGCAGGAGGGCTGGGCCGTGCTCGGGATCGGCGTCAACGTCGCCGTGCGCGCGAGCGACCTGCCCGCCGAGCTGCGCGACCGCGCGGCGTCGCTCGGCCTCGAGCCGGCGGCGGTCGAGCCGACGCTCGAGGCGCTCCTGCGCGCGCTGGCGCGGCGACTTGCCCAGCCGACGCCGCAGCTGCTCGCCGACTACCGCGCGCGCGACGCGCTGGCCGGACGCCCGGTGCGCTGGGCGCAGGGCGAGGGCATCGCGCGCGGGATCGACGAGCGCGGCTTCCTGCTGGTCGAGCTGCCCGACGGAGCGCGCACCGCGCTGGACGCCGGCGAGGTCCATCTGGCCGCGCCGGACGAGTCGTAGCGGCCGGGGGCCGCGAGCCGGGGGCTACGCTGACCGGATGCCGCGCCGCCCGCTCGTCCTGCTGGCGCTCGCCCTCGCCAGCGTCTGCGGGGCGTTCGCCGTCTGGCTGGTGGCGCTCCACGTGCCCGCCGGCCGAGCGCTCGACGCCCGCGCGATGCAGGCGTTCACCGGCGTCGTGCGACCGCCGCTCGCACCCTCGATCCACGGCGTCGCGCTGCTCGCCGGCCCGACGCCGTTTCTGCTCGGCTGCGCGGGACTCACCGCGCTCGCGCTCGTACGTCGCCGCTGGCTGATGGCGGTCGTCGTGCCGGGCGTGCTGCGGGCCGCAAACGCCACGACGCAGCTGCTCAAGCCCGCGCTCGCCGTCCCGCGGATCGTGGAGCTGCAGGGCCTCGCCCAGGTCTACCCCGGCTCGTGGCCGAGCGGGCACTCGACCGCGGCGATGTCGCTGGCGCTGTGCCTCGTGCTCGTCGTCGGGCCACGGCTGCGCGCGTCGGCCGCCGTGCTCGGCGCGGGCTATGCGATCGCCGTGGGGTACGCGCTCGTCGCGCTCGGCGACCACCTGCCCAGCGACGTCCTGGGCGGCTACCTCGTCGCGGGCGCCTTCGTGCTGCTCGGCGCCGCAG
>DASZOA010000294.1:0-1643 GCA_035551055.1 Solirubrobacteraceae bacterium | reverse complement strand
ACCCTGACCTACGTCGTCGTCGTGCTGGCGGGGGCGTTCAGCCGCGAGCTCATCGAGCTCGAGGAGGCCGCCGCGACGGTCGGCGCCGGACCGCTCCGGCGCCTCGCGCTCGTCAGCCTGCCGGCGAGCCGCGGCGCGCTGGCGATCGCCGCCGTGATGGCGCTGATCGTCTCCTGGAGCCAGTACGGCACGACGCTCGCGGTCGGCGGCGAGACGAGCACGCTGGCGGTGCTGCTCGTGCCGTTCGCCCAGAGCGATCCGCAGATCGCCGCCACGCTCGCGATCCTGTTCCTCGCGCCGACGCTGGTCGCGCTCGCCGCGGTCGCGCGGACGGTGCGCACGTGACGCTGCCGGCCTGGCTCTCGCTGCGCCCGGAAGGTCGCCCGCTGTGGGATCGCCTCAGCGCGAGCTACGACCGCCAGCTGTGGCTCGAGCGCGCGGCCGTCCGCGCGGCGCTGGATCTGCTCGCGCCGCGTAGCGAGGAGCGCCTGCTCGACGTCGGCACGGGGACCGGCGCGGTCCTGCGCCAGCTCGCCGCCCGCGACGTCCGGCCGCGCGAGGCCGTCGGCGTCGATCCGTCCGCCGCGATGCTCGCGCAGGTTCCCGCCCTTCCGGCCGGCTGGTCGGTGCGCGAGGGCGATGCCCGCGCGCTGCCGTTCGCCGACGAGCGGTTCGACGTGGCGGTCGCCTCGTACCTCCTGCATGTCCTCGCCGCCGCCGACGTGCCGGCCGTGCTCGCTGAGCTGCGGCGCGTCCTGCGCGTGGACGGGCGGCTCGTGACCGTCACCCCGGCGGTGCCCTCGCGCGGTGTCGCGCGTGCGGTGGCGCTCGCGCTGGACCGCCTGGCCCGCCACGGATCCGAGCGGCTCTGCGGGCTGCGCTCGCTCGATCCACGGCCCGCGCTCGCGCGGGCGGGGTTCGCGCTCGTGCGGGCCCGCTGGACCACGCGCGGCTATCCCTCGCTGTGCGTGCTCGCCCGCAGGCAGGCCGTCGTCGCCGACGCTCGATCGCCGTGATGGCGTCCGGCGCCACCGGGGACGGCCGGCCCAGCGCGCTGCTCGTGCGGCTCGCCCGGTCGCCGCGGACGCGGCTGGCGATCCTCGCGGCGGTGCTCGTCGGCGGCGCCGTCACCGCGGTCGCCGTCGGCGGCCCGAGCAGGGACGGCTTCGAGGACGCCGTACGGTCGACCGGGGTCGCCGGTCCTTTGGTCTTCGTCGGGCTCTACGTCGCGCTCACCGTGGTGCTCGTGCCGGGGACGCTGCTGACCGTCGCCGGCGGGGTTCTCTTCGGCGTCGCCCTCGGCACCGCCCTGAGCGTCGTCAGCGCGACGCTGGCGGCGACGGCCTGCTTCTCGATCGGGCGGCGGCTGGGCCGCGCGCAGGTCGAGCAGATCGCCGGTCGGCGCGTCGGGCGGCTCGACGAGTGGATCGCCCGCAACGGCTTCGCCGCGGTGCTGTACGTGCGGCTCATCCCGCTCGTGCCGTTCAACGTGCTCAACTACGTCGCCGGCGTGAGCGCGGTCGATCTGCGCAGCTACGTCGCGGCGACGGCGCTGGGGATCATCCCCGGCACGTTCGCCTACACCGCGCTGGGCGGTTCCTTCGACGAGCCGACCTCGCCGGAGTTCCTGGCCGCGGTCGCGC
>DASZOA010000293.1:0-22169 GCA_035551055.1 Solirubrobacteraceae bacterium | reverse complement strand
CCCGTTCACGTTCGGGGTGCACGGCTTCCCCGAGGACGTCAGCCGCTTCACGACGTTCGGCATGCGCAGGCTCTTCGAGCGCGCGGGCTTCGAGGTGACGCGGATCGACGAGAAGCCGTACTCGGGCGCGTTCCTGCAGCTGTCCAACCTCGTCCACTTCCTGCTGCCGCGCACGCATCACCGCCGCTGGGTGCTGCCGCTCAACAAGACGCTGTTCCTGCTCGCGCGGATGGGCTACCCGCTCGACGAGCGCTTCCCGAAGCTCAAGCTCAAGACGCTGTACACAGGCGCCGAGGTCGAGGCGCGCAAGCCGGCGCCGTAGCGGTTCGGCGCAGCGCCGGGCTACAGCAGGCGATCGACCCGCCGCGCGAGGAACGGCCCGAGCGTGCCGGCGAAGAGCGAGGTGATGTGCGTCAGGTCCTTGTGCACGAGCGCGCCGCCGACGACCGGGAAGCACAGCCGTCGACTGCACATGTAGCGCGTGAGGTCGATGAGGTGCACGCGGCGCGAGCGGTCGCGGCGCGTCGCGATCGCGGCGGGATCGCGGCGCAGCACCCTCCTGCGCGCGATCGCGCAAGCGGTTCCCGCCGGCCGGCGCCGGCGCATCGCGCGCTCGACGCAGAGCGGCGAGTTGGCCGTGCTGTACGGCGTGTCACGCAGGACGATGATCTGGCGCACCGTCCGCGGGAGCAGCCGCCAGGCCCGCATGTAGCCGCGGATCTTGTACTCCGCGCGGTCCCGGCCGCGCCGTCCCCGGACGCCGGCGGTGGACAGCTGGGAGACGAAGACGGTCTGCACCTTCGGGTGGCGCGTGAACCACTGGCGCACCGCGCGCCGCCAGCTCTGACAGCTCGCGCGGCGCGCCTTGGGCAGCGCCGGCGCGGCCGTCGAGAACGGGCAACCGGCGCGCGTCAGCGAGAAGGCGCGCCAGCGGCGGGCCTGCGCGACGACCTCCAGCGCGCCGCGCCAGTGCGCGGCATGGCTGTCGCCGACGAGCGCCACCTCGCGGTTGGCGACCGCCGCGCGCACACCGAACTGGCAGCTGTACGGCACGCGCACCGAGACCACCGTGCAGCGCGCGTTGGGCGTCAGCGCGGCCTCCGCCGGCGTCGGGATCACCGCGAGCCGCAGGTGGCCGTTGACGCAGCGGTAGCGCGGATTGCGCGAGGCGGCGCCGAAGCAGCGCGGCTCGGCAAGCGGCTTGATCTGCGCGACGACGCCGCCGCGGTCGGGCGCGACGTCGTGACAGCGCGGACGGTCGGGGCACGACCACGTCGACTCCGCCTGCCAGGAGAAGACGCCCTGGTCGAGGTTCGCCGCCGACGGCTCGAAGACGGCCCGCAGCGAGCGCTTGTCGAAGCGGTAGATGCCGGCGTTGATGATCCGGTTCTCGACGGCGTTGCCGAACGGGTCCAGCCGCGAGTAGGCCAGTCCGGCGAACCCCTCGCCCTTGTCGTAGACGCAGATGCGCGATCGGGGCGTCTGCAGGCCGCCGTAGAACAGCCTGACGCACAGCGCGCGGCCCTCGATGTTCGACAGCTGCGACGGCTCCCAGTCGCCGGCGGTCGCGAAGCGCAGGACGACCTCGGTGCCGCGCTGGCCGAGCGAGACGGCGCGCAGGTCCAGCGGGCTCCCGGCGGCGTCGGCGCCGTCGCGGTGCTGCTGCGGATCGCGGTCGGGGGCCGCGGAGACGTTCGCAGGGGCAACCATCAGCGCCGCCGCCGCGGCGCATGAGAAGATCCTGAGGATGCGGCGGGCCGCGGTCACGGTCCGACATCATGGCCGGTCGGCATGATGCATGGCCCCAGTCCCGCGGTCGCTTTCCGCAGATCCCCCCTCAAGGAGAAGGTATGACGTTCCCTCGCAGCAGCCGTGCTCTCACGGCATTCGTCGTCCTCGGCGCGCTGGCCGTGATCGGCCTCGTCGGCGCGCAGGCCGCTACAGCCAAGACGCGCGGCTGCAAGGCGCCTTCGTCCCCCGCCGGCCTGAAGGGCGGCTACTTCACCGAGCTGCGCGCGACGAACGTCAGCTGCAAGAGGGCGCGCAGGCTCGTGATGTCCTACTACAAGTGCCGCCGGAAGCGGGGCGGCATCCGGGGCACGTGCAACAACAGGACCGTCAACGGGCTGAAGTGCCGGGAGTCACGCCCGGCCAGCCTGCAGCTCGACACGCAGATCAACGCCAGGGTGACGTGCAAGAAGGGGCGCAGGAAGGTCCGCCACAGCTACCAGCAGAACCTGCGCTAGTTCCTCTCCGATCAGGCGACGGCGAACCGGACGAGGTCGCCGTCGCGCTGCTCGACGACCTGGCCCGCGGCGACCAGCAGGTCGACGTGGCCGAGCACCTCTGACAGCGTCAGGTAGGCCTGCGTGACCGCGACGTTGCCCCACAGCAGCTGCGCGATCTCGTAGGCGGTCAGCGGTCGCTCGGCCAGCAGCCGGCGGATCTTCTGCGCGCGCCGCGCGTGCAGCCGCAGGCGCTCGTCGATGAGCGCGACGTGATCGGTGACGGGGTCGCCGTGCCCGGCCAGGACGAGCTCGACGTCGCACATCGCGCGCGTGGCGCGCAGCGATTCGATGTAGATCTCCAGCGCGTGGGGGCGCTGCGGCGGCGCGTCGCCGCCGGCCGCGGCGCCGTCGTGCAGCGGCCGCGCGATGAGCGGGTTGGAGGAGACGTGCTTGATGAGATGGTCGCCGCCGAGCACGATCCCGCGCCGCTCGTCGTGGAAGATCGTGTCCGACGGGGAGTGGCCGGGCCGGTGCAGGACGCGCAGCGTGCGATCGCGCAGCACGAGCTCCGAGCCGGGGGCGAGCCGGCGCGTCACCGTCGCCGACGCCCCCCAGGCGCGATAGCTCTGCGAGACGGCGACCAGCGCATAGCGCACGTCGCGCGGGATGCCGTGCTCGCCCATGACGTGCTCGGCGAACGCGTCGTCGGCATCCATCCCGTCCTGCCAGCGCTCGACGCGCGGCGCGAGCAGGTCGAGCGCTGCGACCTGCGCGCCCGAGCGCCGCGCGAGGATCGACACCAGCCCGAGGTGGTCCATGTGCTGGTGGGAGATGACGATCAGCTCGAGGTCCTCGACGCGGCGCCGGTGCGCGGCGAGCGCGCGCTCGAGCGCATCGAGCGCGGTGCCCGAGTTCGGCCCGCTGTCGACCAGCGTCAGCGGGTCGTCCTCGACGAGGTAGGTGTTGACGCGGCCGACCTGAAACGGCGTCGGGATCGCCAGGCGGTGGATGCCGGCGTCGGCGGCGTCCGCGAGCGCCGCCTGCGCATCGCTCATCGCCAGCACGGGCCGTCGGGCTCGACGCGAGCGACGCTCGAGCACCGAGGCGCCGTCACGAGCGGATGATGTCGAGTACCTCGTCGCGCTGGCGTTCCATGTGCTCGTAGGAGACGAGCGACTCCAGGCACAGCCGCATGAGCGGCTCGGTGTTCGAGGTGCGCACGTTGAAGTGCCAGGAGTCGTAGTCGACCGAGACGCCGTCGAGGTGGTCGATCCTCGCGTCGTCGTAGCGCTGCTCGATCTGCGTGAGCTTGGCGTGCATGTCCTGCACCTCGGAGTTGATCTCCCCGGAGATGAAGTACCGCGAGCGGTAGGGCTCGAGCAGCTCGGACAGCTTGGCGTCCTCGACGCTCAGCAGCTCGAGGATCAGCAGCGCCGGGATCGTCCCGCTGTCGGCGCAGTAGAAGTCGCGAAAGTAGTAGTGGCCGGAGACCTCGCCGCCGAACATCGCGCCCTCGTCGCGCATGCGCGTCTTGAAGAACGCGTGGCCGACGCGGTTGGGGTACGCCGTGCCGCCTGCGGCATGGACGGTGTCGGCGACGGCGCGGCTCGCGCGGATGTCGTAGAGGATCGCCTCGCCGGGCGACTTGCGCAGCAGCGACTCGGCGAGGAGCGCGGTCATGAAGTCGCCGTCGACGAACTTGCCGGTGTCGTCGATGAAGAAGCAGCGGTCGGCGTCGCCGTCCCAGGCGATCCCGAGGTCGGCCTTCTGCTCGACGACCTTGGCCATGAGGAACTCGCGGTTCTCCGGCAGCAGCGGGTTGGGCTCGTGGTCGGGGAACTCGCCGTCGGGGTCCCAGTAGTACGTCACGAGGTCGAGACCGAGGCGCTCGAGCAGCGGGCCGACCACCGGCCCCGCCATCCCGTTGCCGCCGTCGGCGACGACGCGCAGCGGCTTGACGACGTCCGGGTCGATGAACCGCAGCGCGTCGGCCTGGAAGTCCTCGTAGATCTCGACCTCCTCGACGCTGCCGCCGCCGGGCGGGTCGCCGAGGCCCTCCTCGATGCGCTTGCGCACGTCCTGCAGCCCCGCGTCGCCGCTCAGCGCGATCGCGCCCTCGCGCACGAGCTTGGCCCCGGTGTACGCCTTGGGGTTGTGCGAGGCCGTGCACATGAGCCCGCCGTCGAGCTCGCGCGCGCCGACGAGCCAGTAGAGCATCTCGCTGCCGATCATGCCGGCGTCTACGACCGTCGCTCCCTCGGCGACCATGCCCTCGCGGTACCGGGCGGCGAGCTCGGGAGCGCTCAGCCGCATGTCGTGCCCGAGGCCGATTCGCAGATCGCTCGCGGGCTTGTCCGCGAGCTCGGCGAGGACCTGGGCGAAGCCGCGGCCGACGGCCTCGGCGACGTCGCCGTCGATCTGCTCGCCGTAGATACCGCGAACGTCATAGGCCTTGAAGATCTCTTCGGGCACCAGCGCCGGCATCGCCGCGGATCGTATGGGATCGGGCGCGTCAGCCCCAGCCTCCCTGCGGCTCGAGGCGTCTCGCACTCGGTCGTTGCGGCCTGCTCGACGCGTGACCGGCTCTAGAATCGCGCGCATGTCCGGGCACTCCAAGTGGGCGTCGATCAAGCACAAGAAGGCGGTCGTCGACCAGCGGCGCGGCAAGCTGTTCACGAAGCTCGCGCGCGCGATCACGACCGCCGCGCGCGACGGCGGCGGGGACCTGGAGGGCAATCCGGCGCTGCAACTCGCGGTGCAGAAGGCCAAGGACGCCTCGATGCCCAAGGACAACATCGAGCGCGCGATCGCGAAGGGCACCGGCGCGGGCGCCGACGCGGCCGCGATCGAGAACGTCATGTACGAGGGCTACGGCCCCGGCGGCGTCGCCCTGTTGATCGAGGCGACGACCGAGAACCGCAACCGCACCGGCGCCGAGGTGCGCCATCTGCTGGGCAAGCACGGCGGCAGCCTCGGCGAGCCGGGCTCGGTCGCCTACCTGTTCGACAAGCGCGGCCTGATCCTCGTCGACGCCGAGCGCTACGACGAGGACGACCTGCTGCCGGCGATCGAGGCCGGCGCCGAGGACTTCGCCGAGGACGCGGGCGTGTTCGAGATCCTCACCGGCCCGGCCGACCTGACCGCCGTGCGGGGCGCACTCGTGGACGCGGGGATCGAGCTGCAGTCCGCCGAGGTCGCGTGGCTGCCGAAGGCGCGCGTGCCGGTCGCCTCGGAGGACGCCCCGAAGCTCATGCGCCTGATCGACGCGCTCGAGGACAACGACGACGTCGACGCCGTGCACGCGAACTTCGACGTCGACGCCGACGTGCTCGAGCGGGTCGCCGCCGGCGGCTGACGTCGGCGGCCCCTACCTGCGACGCGCGATCTCGCCGCAGGCGACGCGGGCGCCGCTGTCGCCCGTGTCGAGCGTCTCCTGGTCGGGCCCGTTCGGCGCGTAGCGCGGCGGGACGTTGGCGAAGTTGTCCGGGCCGGCATGGACCAGCACGGCGCTGCCGTCGTCGTCGCGCAGGTCGTCGAGCGTGAAGCGGTCGGTCGTCACGCGCAGCGTCGCCGTGCGGTTGCGCTTGACGAGCAGCGACGGCAGGTCGCCGGCGTGGTCTCCGTGCGTCTGGCCGCCGCGCGTCAGATGGCCCTTGGCGGACTGGAAGCTCGGCCGCTCGCAGCTGCCGACGGCGTGGATGTGGAAGCCGTGGAACCCCGGCCTGACGTTGCGCAGGCTCGCGCGGACGTCGACGCTTCGCCCGCCTCGACGCTCGGTCAGGCGCACCGTGCCGACGCTCCTGCCGTCGGCGTCGCGTACGGTGACCTTGACCGAGCGCGAGTCGTCGCCGCGACCCGCGAAGGCGAGGACGGCCAGCGCGCCGCAGCCCGCCAGGGCCGCGACGAATGCGGTGACGAGGCGTAGGTGCATGCCAGGCCGGTACCCGCGATGCGGCGTCGCGAACCCGGCGCGCCGCCCGCCGGATCAGGCTGCTTCGAGCTGCCCGGTCTTCGCCAGCCAGCGGTCGACGGCGAACCCGCCGAAGGGGAGCACCGCGCCGAGCAGCACGGCGAGCGTCACTGGGACATCCCAGCGCGCGGGGCCGCGGATCGCGAGCGCGATGACGACGTAGGCGATGAACAGCGTGCCATGCAGCGGCCCCATGACGTCGACGCCGCCCTCGGAGTGCGTGATGAAGGCGAAGACGAGCAGGATGAGAAAGCTGGTCGCCTCGGCGAGGGCGACGTAGCGGAAGGTCTTGATCGTGAACAAGCGGTGCTCCTGGTTGCGGGCGGCCTTCAATCCTAGTCTCGGCCGCCTGCGCGGAGCCGCGCCGGCACGGAGGCATCCGGCCGGGCGCGCAGAATGAGGACCGATGATCGTCCTCGGGATCGATCCGGGCACCGCGAACACCGGCTACGGCGTCGTGGAGCGCCGCGGCGGCCGCCTCGTCGCGCTCGACGGCGGCGTCATCACCACCCGCCCCGACGCGCCGATGCAGATCCGCCTGTCGAACATCCACCGGCGCATCAGCGGGCTGCTCGACGAGCACGGCGTTTGCGTCGTGGCGACCGAGGACATCTACTTCGGGCGCAACGCCGGCAGCGCCTTCGCCGTCGGCCAGGCGCTCGGCGTGGTGATGCTGGCGGCGGGGCAGCGCCGGCTGCCGTGCGTCTCCTACACGCCGCAGCAGGTCAAGTACTCCGTGTGCGGCTCGGGGCGCGCCGAGAAGGACCAGATCGCGCGCATGGTGCAGATGCTGCTGGCGCTGCAGACGCCGCCGCGGCCCGACCACGCCGCCGACGCGCTGGCGATCGCGATCTGCCACGCCAACGGCGCCCCGCACTCGGCGGCGGTCGCCGAGAGCGCGGTCGCGCCGGGCGATCGCGAGCTCGAGGAGATCGAGATCGAGGGCGACGACCGGACCGAGATCCACATCTACCGAAGGCAGGCGTGATCGCACTCGTCCGCGGCGAGGTCGCCGTCCGCCGCGCCGACCACGTCGTCGTGCTGGCGGCCGGGATCGGCTACCGCCTCGCGGTGTCGGCCGAGACGCTGCGCCAGGTGCCGGCCGTCGGCAAGCCGGTCACGCTGCACAGCCACCTCGTCGTGCGCGACGACGCGCTCGCGCTGTACGGCTTCGTCAGCGAGGAGGAGCGCGACCTGTTCCTCGCGCTGATCGGCGTGCAGTCGGTCGGCCCGAAGGTCGCCCTGGCGGTGCTCGGCGGCGGCAGCCCGCGCGCGCTCGTCGCGGCGCTGGCCGCCGGCGACGTCGCGCGGCTGCAGGCCGTGCCCGGCATCGGCAAGCGCACGGCCGAGCGGATCGTCGTCGAGCTGCGCGAGAAGGTCGGCGGCGTCGAGGTCGAGGAGGAGATCGTCGTGGCGCGCGGCGACAGCCCGCGGCGGCTGGCGCGCGACGGGCTCGTCGAGCTCGGCTTCACCCCGGTCGAGGCCGACGAGCTGCTGCGCGACGCGCCCGACGACAGCGCCGAGGCGCTCATCGCGCACGCCCTGCGCGTCGCACGACGGTGAGCGCGTCCCCGCGCATCCAGACCCCCGAGCGCCTCGACGAGGACGAGCTCGACCGCTCGTTGCGGCCACGGCGGCTGGAGGACTTCGTCGGCCAGCCGTCGCTGAAGGAGCAGCTGGCGATCTCGATCGAGGCCGCGCAGGCGCGCGACGAGCCGCTGGACCACGTCCTGCTCGCCGGCCCGCCGGGGCTCGGCAAGACGACGCTCGCGCAGATCGTCGCCGCCGAGCTCGACGTGCCCTTCGTCCAGACGGCGGGCCCGGCGCTCGAGCGCAAGGCCGACATCGCCGCGTTCCTCACCGCGCTCGAGCCGCACAGCGTCTTCTTCGTGGACGAGATCCACCGCCTGGCGCGCGCGCTGGAGGAGACGTTCTATCCCGCGATGGAGGACCGCCAGCTGCCGATCACCGTCGGCGTCGGCGCGGGCGCGCGCGTCGTGACGCTCGACCTGCCGCCGTTCACGCTCGTCGGGGCGACGACGCGCACGGGGCTGCTGACCGCGCCCCTGCGCGACCGCTTCGGGCTGCAGCACCGCCTCGAGCACTACGCGATCGGCGACCTCGCGACGATCGTGACGCGCTCGGCGCGGATCCTCGACGTCGCGCTCGAGCGCGACGGCGCGCTGGCGATCGCTGGGAGCCGCCGCGGAACGCCGCGCGTCGCCAACCGCCTGCTGAAGCGCGTGCGCGACTACGCCGAGGTACGCTGCGGCGGCGCCGTGACGGCCGCCGCCGCCGACGCGGCGCTCGCGCTGCTGGAGATCGACGATCTCGGCCTCGACCGCCTGGACCGCGAGCTGCTGCGCGCGCTGTGCGAGAAGTTCGAGGGCGGGCCGGTCGGGCTGTCGACGCTCGCCGTGACGGTCGGCGAGGAGCAGGACACCATCGAGGACGTCTACGAGCCCTACCTGCTGCAGTGCGGGCTACTCAAGCGCACCCCGCGGGGGCGGGCCGCGACGCGCCGGGCGTTCGAGCACCTCGGCCTGCCGCCGCCGCGCGAAGCCGAGAGCCTGTTCTAGCGTGACCGGCGGCCTCGCCTCGTACCTTCATCGGACGTTCACCCGGGCTTGTCTAGGCTTATCGCTGCCATGGCCCATCTGTTCATCTGCCCGAGCTGCGGTACGCGCAGCACCGAGTCTGACCGCACGGCCGGCTTCTCGCGCCAGGCGAAGGGCTGCTCGAAGTGCGGCTTCGGCTTCCTCTTCGAGCTCCTCGACGACTACTACCCCGCACCCAACGCCGCCTTCTTCGTCTGCGACCAGGAGGGGCGCGTCATCGGCTGCGGGCGCGGCTCGTTCGAGCTGACCGGCCTCAACGACGAGCGTGTGATCGGTCGCAAGGCCAACGAGGTCCTCGGACTGAAGTTCGACGACGGCAGCGACCACGTCAGCACGGTGCTCGAATGGGGCGTGCGCGCGCTCGGCAAGCCGGTGCAGGTCAACGCGGAGGGCGACCTGCCGGCGTCGGCGACGGCCGACCTCTTTCCCGCCTATGACGACGACGGTGGACTGCTGCTCGTGCTCACGCCGGGCAAGTAACCTGCCGAATAGGCCATTGTGAGCGATCGCCAGCGCAACCTCTTCGTCCTGCTGCTCGTCGCCGGGCTGCTGATCGCCTCGGCGATCGTCATCGCGACGAAGCCGACGAAGCTCGGCCTGGACCTGCAGGGCGGCGTCGAGCTCGTCTACGAGGTCCAGGCGCGGGCCGGCCAGCCGCCGCCGACGAACGAGTCGATCCAGCGCGCGATCGAGGTCATGCGCGAGCGCGTCGACCAGCTCGGCGTCGCCGAGCCGGAGATCCAGCAGTCCGGCAAGGATCAGATCAACGTCGCGCTGCCCGACGTGGCCAACCTCCAGGAGGCGATCAAGCAGGTCGGGACCGTCGCCCAGCTGGCCTTCTACGACTGGGAGGTCAACGTCATCGGGCCGGACGGCAAGCCCGCTCCCGACGATCCCCAGGTCACCGGCGGCCCCGCCGCGGGCGACGCGTCGAGCCCCGGCGCGCTGTCGCTCTACGAGGCGCTGCTGCGCGCCGAGAAGCGACCGGCCAAGATCGAGCCGGACAACTCGCGCGACGGCAGCCTGTTCTACGCCGTCGACCACAAGCAGAAGAAGGCCTTCGGGCTGGGCGAGGAGTCGCGCGCCGAGGCGCTGGAGAACGTGCCGCCGGCGCTGCGCGAGCAGGCCGACGTCATCGAGGTCAAGCCCGACACGGTCGTCGTGCGCGCCGAGAACCGCGACGGCACCGCCAAGCCCGACAAGTGGTTCGTGCTCAAGGACGACGTCGCGCTCGAGGGCAAGGAGCTCAAGGATCCCGAGCAGGCCTTCGACCAGGGCCCGGGCGGCTCCGGGCAGCCGATCGTCACGTTCCAGTTCAGCGACAAGGGCCGCAAGACGTGGGAGCAGGTCACGAAGCAGATCGCCGAGCGCGGGCGCAACAGCGTCGGCATCCTGCCCGGCCAGAGCGCCGACCAGGTCTTCCAGCACTTCGCGATCGTGCTCGACAACGAGCTCGTCTCGACGCCGTACATCGACTTCAACCAGAACCCCGAGGGCATCGACGCCCGCAACGGCTCGCAGATCGAGGGCGGCTTCACGATCCAGAGCGCCCAGGAGCTCGCCAACGTCCTGAAGACCGGCGCCCTGCCGGTCCAGCTCGAGCTGATCTCGAGCTCGCAGGTGTCGGCGACGCTCGGACAGCAGGCGCTCAACCAGGGCCTGGTCGCCGGCATCGCGGGCTTCGTCATCGTCGCGCTGTTCCTGCTCGTCTTCTACCGCGTGCTCGGCCTGATCGCGGTGCTCGCGCTGGGCATCTACGGGGTGTACTTCTTCGCGCTCATCAAGGCGATCCCGGTCGTCCTCACGCTGCCCGGCATCGCGGGCCTGATCCTGACGCTGGGGGTGGCCGCCGACGCGAACATCGTCATCTTCGAGCGCGTCAAGGAGGAGGTCCGCGGCGGCAGGTCGATCCTGTCGGGCATCGCGACGGGCTACAAGAAGGGCCTGACCGCGATCATCGACGCCAACGTCGTCACGATCATGGTCGCCTTCATCCTCTTCGTCCTGGCGACGGCGGGGGTCAAGGGCTTCGCGCTGACGCTCGGCCTCGGCGTCATCGTGTCGCTGTTCACGGCCGTCCTGGCGACGCAGGCGATCCTCGGCGCTCTGGGCAAGTCGCGGCTCATCGGCAAGCCCAGCGCGCTCGGCGCCAGCAAGCCGAAGGGCGACCGCCTGCGGCTGGACTACATGGGCTACTCCAGGTGGTTCTTCACCGCCTCGGGCGTGATCCTGCTCATCTGCGCGCTGGCGCTGGGCTCGAAGGGCATCAACTTCGGCATCGACTTCGAGTCGGGGACCCGGATCAACGTCGCGCTCGAGCAGCGCGTCGACGAGAACGCCGTGCGCGAGGTGCTCGCGCAGGAGGGCCTCGCGGACGCGAAGATCCAGCGGATCACCGGAACCGAGGAGGCCAAGGGCGCCGCCCAGTTCCAGATCTCGACCGACAACCTCAGGCCGGCGGAGGTCACGAGCGTCACGAACGCGCTCGAGACGGAGTACGACCTCGCCGACACGCCCAGCTCGACGTCGATCGGGCCGACCTTCGGACAGACCGTCGCCAACTCGGCGGTCATCGCGATCATCGCCTCGCTGCTCGTGATCTCGGCGTACATCGCGCTGCGCTTCGAGCCGAAGTACGCGGTGCCGGTGCTCATCGCGGTGATGCACGACATCCTCATCACGGCGGGCATCTACGCGCTCGTCGGCCTGGAGGTGTCGACGGCGACGGTCGCGGCGCTGCTGACCGTCCTGGGCTTCTCGCTGTACGACACGATCATCGTGTTCGACCGGATCCGCGAGAACGTGCCGCGCATGCCGCGGGCGGCGTTCTCGCAGATCGTCAACCGCTCGCTGTCGGAGGTCATCGTCCGCTCGCTGGCGACAAGCTTCTGCTCGGGCCTGCCCGTGCTCGCGCTGCTGCTGTTCGGCGGCGAGACGCTGCAGGCGTTCGCGTTCGCGCTGCTCATCGGCACGATCTCGGGCACGTACTCGTCGGTCTTCATCGCCGGGCCCGTGCTGACCGCGTGGAAGGAGCGCGAGGCGATCTACCGCCGCCGCCGCGCGAGCATCGCGCTCGACAACGGCGGCCTCGTGCCGGCGTACGCGACCGGCGCGGCGAGCGAGCAGGTCGACGTCAAGGCCGGACGGCGGCTGAACCGCGGCCAGCGCCTGACCGCGCCCGACGACCCCGAGAAGGTCTCGCGCGAGGAGTTCGACGACATGGTGCGCGACCTGCACGCCGATCCCGCGGCGCGCCGCACCGCGGTCGCCGAGCCGCCGAAGCGCGTGACGAAGCCCGCCAAGCCGGCGCCGAAGCCCGAGGCGCCCGAGCGCGACGAGTCCGCCGACGCGCTGCCCGAGGACACGGTCATGCCGCGCCGCGCGGGCTCGGACGGCGCCGGCAAGCCGAAGCGCTCGTCGTCGGCCGCCGCCAAGCGCCGCGGCAAGCACGGGAGGCACCGCTGATGGGCGCCCTGGCGTGGACGATGATGGGCCTGGCTCTGTGGCACTTCACGATCTTCCTGCCCGACCGCTGCTGGGGCGGCATCATCGGCGCGTTTCTGGGCTGCGTGTTCGGCGCTGTGCTCTTCGGCCTGGCGATCCACGGCCTCTCCGTGCCCGGTCAGGAGGCGACGGACCTCGCCACGACGCTGGAGGGCGTGCCCGGCGCGCTGCTCGGCTACGGCTTCTTCTATCTGCTCGGCGTGCGCCGCGAGGCCGCGCAGGCCGACGAGGAGCTGCCGGCGACGTAGCGACGGACCGGCCCGCCGCTCGGCCGCGGGGACGGCGCTCCGGGGCAGCGCGCTGCAACCCGAGCGTCGACTCCGCCCATGCGATCCGCAACCATCGGTGGCGCCGTGCGCGGGCCGGCGAGGGGGGCGTTGGCGTTGGGTCCATCTGCTGGACGCAAGAGCCACAACCCCTTCGGGCGAGGCCGCCGCTTCCGCCCGGGCGGCATCTGCGGCGCTCGCGGAGCCCCGCTCGCGCCGCGGCGGGCAGGGATCGCGGGGCGGGCGGCGTACCTCACCGACATGTCAGCCGAGGGAGCGGGGACGCGGCGGATCGCCGTCGTCGGTCACGAGCGGACGCGTGCGGCGCAAGACGCGCGTTCGCCGCGTGACGGGGATCCGCCGCGGGCACCCTCAGCGAAGAGCGCAGCGATGCGGCAGAGTGGCTGGACAGCGCGGCGATTGACGATCGGCGGCGCCCTCGGGGCCGCCGCGACGATCCTCGGCGGCCTCGTCTTCGTGTCGCGGTTCGGCGTGCTCGCCGAGGGGGACAGTCCGCTGCTGGCGATGGGCTTCGGCCTGTTCGTCGTTGGGATGGTGGTCTTCTGCGCCTGCCTGATCGCGCTGCTGGGGATCGGCATCGGCGTGGTCGCCGAGCGCGGCGGCTGGGGGCGCGCGGCCGGCGTCGTGCTGGCGCCGCTTGCGCTCGCGTGGGCGCTGTTCGGGCTCGGCGCAGTCGGCTACGCCGTACCGGCCGTGCTGTCGCTCATGCTGATCGGCGGCCTCGTCGTCGCGCTGAAGTAGCGGGCGCGGCCGCGTCCGGCGCCCGCGCCGCGCATCCCGCTCGCCAGCACGCCACGCCGCAGCGTCCGGCTCGCACGCCGTTCCATCTGGCGGCGCACATACCGTGCCGTGCATGCCGCCGGTTCCCGCGCGCCTGCAGATCGATCCCTGCCCGACGGATGCGGTGTTCGCGCTCCAGCGCGAGCTCGGCGTCAGCCATCCGCTCGCACAGGTGCTCGCGCGCCGCGGGCTCGGCGACCCTGCCGCGGCGCGCGCATGGCTGGCCGCCGGCGCGCGCCACGACCCGGCAGCGTTCGCGGGGATCGACGCCGCCGCCGCCCTCGTCCTCGACCATGCGCAGGCCGGGCGCCGCATCACCGTCCACGGTGACTACGACGTCGACGGCGTCGCCTCGACGGCGATCCTCGTCGGCGTGCTGCGCCGGCTCGGCGCCGACGTGGACTGGTTTCTGCCCGCCCGCGGCGAGGACGGCTACGGCCTGTCGGCCGCGACCGTCGACCGCCTCGCCGCCGCCGGCACCGGGCTGCTCGTCACCGCCGACTGCGCGATCACCGCCGTCGAGGAGGTCGCGGCGGCGCGCGCGGCGGGCATCGACGTCCTCGTCACCGATCATCACACTCCGCGCGGCGACGGGCGACTGCCCGACGCGCCGATCGTCCACCCCGTCGTCTGCGGCTACCCCTGCGCGGAGCTCTGCGCGGCGGGCGTCGCGTACAAGCTCTGCGCCGCGCTGCTGACGGCCGCCGGCCGCGACCCCGCGCTCGCCGACGCCGACCTCGACCTCGTCGCGCTCGCGACGATCGCCGACTGCGTCCCGCTGCGCGGCGAGAACCGGCGGCTCGTGCGCGCCGGGCTGCGCGCGCTCGCGACGACGAAGCGCCCCGGCCTGCGCGCGCTCATGCGCGTCGCGCGCGCCGATCCGGCGCGCATCGACGCGAGCGCCGTCGGCTTCCGGCTGGCTCCCCGGATCAACGCCGCCGGGCGGCTGGAGCGCGCCGACGCCGCCCTCGAGCTGCTGCTGACCGCCGACGAGATCCGCGCGGCGCAGGTGGCCGACGAGCTCGACCGCCTGAATGCCGAGCGCCGCCACATCGAGACGCGCATCCTCTTCGAGGCCGAGGCGCTGCTCACCGAGCGCGAGCGAAGCGAGGCGGGCGAGCGCGCCGCGCACGTGCTCGCCGGCCAGGGCTGGCACAAGGGCGTCATCGGCATCGTGGCCGCGCGCATCGCCGAGCGCCACCACCGCCCGACCGTCCTGATCGCGGTCGATCCCGATACCGGAGACGGCACGGGGTCGGGGCGCTCGATCCCCGGCTTCGACCTGCTCGCCGCCCTCGACTCGGCGAGCGCGCATCTCGCCCGCCACGGCGGCCATCGCGCCGCCGCCGGCTGCGAGCTCCACGCCGCCCAGGTCGATCCCTTCCGCCGCGCCTTCGAGGCGTACGCGGCCGCGACGCTGACGCCCGACGACCTCGTCCCCCGCCGCCGGGTCGACGCCGTCGTCGCCGGCGACGAGCTCGGCCTCGGCCTCGCCGAGGAGCTCGAGCGGCTCGCGCCATTCGGAATCGGCAACCCCGGCGTCTCGCTGCTGCTGCCCGCCGCGCGCTGCAGCGACCCCAGGACGATGGGCGAGGAGGGACGGCACGTGCGCTTCACCGTCGCCGCGGGCGGCTCGCGCGCGCGGGCGGTGGCCTTCGGCACCACCAGCATCGACTGCGAGCGGCCGCTCGACGCGACGTTCTCGCTCGAGCTCAACGAGTACAACGGCAGCGTCGAGCCGCGCCTCGTGCTGCGCGACGCGCGGCCCAGCGACCCGGCGCCGATCGCGCTCGTCGGCGAGCCCGCCGACTACCGCGGCGCCGCGCGGGCCGAGATCGCGCGCCCGCTCGAGCGCCCGGCGCTCGGACGCGGCGACCTCCGGGCGCCCGTGCGCGATCGGCGCGGCGGCGGGATCGCCGGCACGATCGCCGCGCTCGTGGCCTCCGGCGAGCCCGTGCTCGTCGTCGCCGCCGACGCGGCGCTGCGCCTGCGCCACCTGCAGCCGATCCTCGGCGGCTTCGAGCTGTGCTCGCACGACGCGCTCGAGCGCGATCCGTCGCTGGCCCGCGGGAACGCGGGCGAGCTCGCGCACGCCGTCATGCTCGACCCGCCCGCCGGGCCGCTGCGCTCGTACGGCCGCATGACGCATCTGGCGTGGGGCGAACCTGAGCTACGCTTCGCAGAGCAGATCCATGAGCGGGAGTACGCACTTCGTGCTTCGCTCACCGCGACGTACCGGGCCCTGCGGGCCGCGGGCGAAGCGGCGGGAGAGGAGCTCGAGACGCTGCTTCGCGGCGATGCCAAGACGCCACGGCCGGCACGCCTTGCCGGTCGTGTCCTCAGGGTCCTCGCGGAGCTGCAGCTCGTCAGCCTCGACCCCGAAGCCAGGGCCCTGACCGTCCCGCCCGCAGAGCGCACGGCGCTCGAGCGGTCGACGGCGTTTCGGGCATACCAGCAGCGCTATGAGGACGGACGCAGATTCCTGACCGAGGTGACAGCAAAGGCGGCGTGAGGGCTCCGGCCCGCCAGCGGGTGGGAGGTGCGCATCGCGCGCCGGTGGACGCGATCAGCGCCGGCGCCGTCCGCCAGCCGCCGGTCGAGCGCGCCGACCTGACCGAGCTCGAGCGCAGCCTGCTGTCGGACGTCTTCGCGATCGTCGAGGAGCACGCCGACGCCTCGGCCGTCCAGGTCGATCGCGGCAAGGTGGAGTCGGCGTTCGTGTTCTCCTGCGAGCACCACGCCGACCAGCGCCGGATGTCCGGCGAGGAGTTCATCGTCCATCCCGTCGGGGTGGCGAAGATCTGCGCCGGCATGCGCCTGGACACCGAGACGCTGTGCGCCGCGCTGCTGCACGACACCGTCGAGGATACGTCGGCGTCGCTGAGCGAGGTGCGCGACGTCTTCGGCGACGAGATCGCCAACCTCGTCGACGGCGTGACGAAGCTGACCGGCATCACGTTCCAGTCGCGCGACGAGGCGCAGGCCGAGAACTACCGCAAGATGATGGTCGCGATGGCCAACGACGTCCGGGTCATCCTCATCAAGCTCGCCGATCGCCTGCACAACATGCGCACGCTGCAGGCGATGCCCAAGCAGAAGCAGATCGACAAGGCCAAGGAGACCCTGGAGATCTATGCGCCGATCGCCCACCGCCTGGGCATCCACGCGATCAAGTGGGAGCTCGAGGACCTCGCGTTCGCGGCGCTGCACCCGCGCAAGTACCAGGAGATCAAGGGCCTCGTCAACCAGCAGCGCGAGGAGCGCGAGCAGTACGTCGAGAAGGCGGGCGCGTACCTGCGGCGCGAGCTCGAGGGGCTCGGCATCGAGGCCCACATCTCCGGCCGCGCCAAGCACTTCTACTCGATCTACTCGAAGATGACCAAGAAGGGCCGCGAGTTCAACGAGATCTACGACCTCACGGCGATGCGCGTCATCGTGCACTCGGTGAAGGACTGCTACGGCGCGGTCGGCGTCGTGCACTCGCTCTGGAAGCCGCTGCCGGGGCGCTTCAAGGACTTCATCGCGATGCCGAAGTTCAACATGTACCAGTCGCTGCACACGACGGTGATCGGACCCGAGGGGCTGCCGCTCGAGATCCAGATCCGCACCAGGGAGATGCAGGACATGGCGGAGTTCGGCGTCGCCGCGCACTGGATGTACAAGGCCGACGGCGACGGCCGCCGTACCGCGAGCGGGCCCGCCTCCGACGGCGACGCGAAGCTGCACTGGCTGCGCTCGATGCTCGAATGGCAGCAGGAGACCTCCGATCCCAAGGAGTTCATGGACGCCCTGCGCGTCGACCTCGTCGAAGACGAGGTCTACGTCTTCACCCCGAAGGGCGAGGTCAAGAGCCTGGCCGCGGGCGCCACCCCGCTCGACTTCGCCTACGAGGTGCACACGGACGTCGGCCACCGCTGCGTCGGAGCGAAGGTCAACGGCAAGCTCGTGCCGCTGCACTACGAGCTGAAGTCCGGCGACATCGTCGAGGTGATGACGTCCAATCGCGAGCGGGGACCCTCGCGCGACTGGCTGGCGGTCGTGCGCACGACCCGCGCGCGCAACAAGATCAAGCAGTGGTTCAAGGCCGAGTCGCGCGACGACACCGAGCACGCGGGCCGCGAGATGCTGCACGAGAAGCTCAAGAAGCAGGGCCTGCCGGCGCAGAAGATCGTCTCCTCGCCGATGCTGGCCGACGTCATCCGCGAGATGGGCTTCAGGAAGGCCGACGACTTCTACATCGCGCTCGGCGGGGCGAAGATCTCCGCCAAGGTCGTCGTCAACAAGATCATGCAGCGCCTCAAGCACGGCGAGGCGGCCGAGGGCGCGACGCGCACGTCCGCCGCCGACCTGCTGTCGACGCGTCGCGAGCGCCGTCAGCCGACGAGCACGTCGACGCAGTACGGCATCGCCGTCGAGGGCGTCGACGACGTCATGCTGCGCCTGGCCAAGTGCTGCCGGCCGGTGCCGGGCGATCCGATCGTCGGCTACATCTCGCTCGGCCGCGGGATCACGATCCACCGCGAGGACTGCCCGAACGCCGTCCAGCTGCGCAAGGACCCCGATCGCTTCACGCCGGTCCACTGGGAGGGCGATCACGAGACGTCGTTCAAGGTCGAGCTGCAGGTCGACGCGTGGGACCGCCACCGCCTGCTCGAGGACCTGTCGCGGACGTTCGCCGAGGCCGGCATCAACATCGTCGAAGCGCGCTGCGTCGTCTCGCATCCGATGGTCCAGAACTGGTTCGTCGTCGAGGTCGGCGACCTGCAGGTCCTCAAGGGTGCGATCAACCGCCTGCGCAACGTCGACTCGGTGTTCGACGCCTACCGCGTGACGCCGGGCGGCGGCTGAGCCGGTCGTCGCGCCGCCGGACGCGCGCGCAGCGGGCACGCCGCGCGCGTCCGCGAGCGTCAGGACTGCGAGCGCTTGCTCGCGCAGTGCACGTGCACGCTCGTGCCGTGGATCGTGGTGACGCGCTGCGTCGCCCTGATCGGCTTGCCGCAGCACGGACAGCGCCTGCTGCGGGCGGCGGCGGCGTGCTTCGCCAGCGCCTCCTGGATGCGAGCCAGCTGCGTCCGGTGCTTGCCTTTCGCCGGGCGGCCGTCCGGTGCCGTCCGTATTCGGTCCTCCAACATCGGTCTCCCTCGTACGTCGTCCGCCGCGCGCCCGTCCCTGCGGCGGCCCTTCCGCCCGGCGGATACCCCGGCGCGATCCGGCGTCAGCTCGAATCTTCCCAACATCGCGCGCCGACGCACGGCGGAAGGCTAAGAGTCCGATGGTCGCGCTCTACGCCACGACGCAGAGCGCGCCGGGCATGATCCCGAACAGCGCTTCGGTCACGTCGCCGATGTGGTCACCGTCGACGTGCAGCGGTATCGGCCGCCCGTCCGCCGACACGCAGCGCACCCCGTCGACGCCGTGGAACCCGAGGATCTGGCGCTGGCCGACGACCGATCGACGGGCGGAGAGCACGCGCAGCGCGAGCGGCGGGATGTCGTGCGGCCTGACGCCGCGCAGCGCGACGCCGGCGAGCGTGCCGCTGTCGAGCGCGCCTCCCTCCGCGAGCGCGAGCGGCTTGTCGTCGAGGTACGTGAAGTGCTCGCCGTTCTGCACGAGCGTCGTGATCGCCTCGTCGACCTGGTCGCCGATGTGCACCTTCATCCGCGGGGGGTGGCGAACGTACTCGCGCAGCACGGTCTCGACGGCGGCGTAGACGAAGAAGTACTCGCGCAGGCTGTGGCGCTTGAGCTTCGGCGCGCGCTCGATGCGCTTGACGACGCTCGCGTCGAGGCCGAAGCCGCTGGAGTAGGTGAAGGCGCGGCCGTTCGCCGTGCCGAGGTCGATCCGCCGCGGCGCCCAGGTGTCGGCGATCGCGAGCAGGTGCTCGGTTGCGTCGACGACGTCGCCGGGAATGCCGAGCATCTTGCACAGGGCGTTCGTCGCGCCGCCGGGCAGGCAGGTCAGCGGCGTCGTACAGCCGGCGAGCCCGTTGGCGACCTCGTTGACCGTGCCGTCGCCGCCGAAGGAGACGACGACGTCGTAGCCCTCGTGCGCCGCCTCGCGACCCAGGTCGGTCGCGTGGCCGCGCGCCTGCGTGTCGATCGCCTCGACCTCGTAGCGCCCGTGCAGCGCCGCGACGACGAGGCTGCGCGTGCGCGCCGACATCGTCGCCGCCGACGGGTTGACGATCACGAGCATCCGCTTGCGCTGCGCGGGCGCGGTCAGCGCGGCGGCCTCGGCGAGCCGCTCGAGCGGCTCGAGCGCCATTACAGCCAGCCGCGCTTGCGAAAGAACCAGAGCATGGCGGCGAGCAGGGCGACCATCGCGGCGATGACGATCCAGAAGGCGGTGATGTCGTCCTGGCCGGGGACGCGGACGTTCATGCCGAAGATGCTGGCGATCAGCGTCAGCGGCAGGACGACGACGCTGATCGCCGTCAGCGCCTTGAGGATGTCGTTGACGCGGTGCGTGAGGACCGACTCGTTCGTGGACTCGAGGCCCTCGACGACCTCCTTGAAGTTCTCGAGCATGTCCCAGATGCGCTCGGAGGCGTCGTTGATGTCGTCGAAGTAGATGTCCATGTCCTCGGGGATGTAGCGCTTCGTGCGCTCGAGGTCGCGCAGCGCCGCGCGCTGCGGCCGGACGATCTTGCGGAAGTTGATGATCTCCTGCTTGACGTTCGAGATGTCGCGCACGATCTCCGCCGAGCGGCCCTCGAAGATGTCCTCCTCGAGGACCTCGAGCTTGTTGCCCATCTTGCGCAGCATCGGAAACGACGCGTCCACGCAGTCGTCGACGATCTTGTAGAGCAGGTAGCCCGGGCCCTTGGCGAACAGCGCGTCGCGGACGTCCTCGCGGGTGCGGCAGCGCTCGAAGAGGTACTCCAACGGCTGGATCGGCTCGTTGGGCAGGGTGATGACGAAGTCCGGCCCGACGAAGATGTCCAGCTCGGCGGCGTTCAGGCGCCCGACGGCCTTGTCGAAGCGGGGGAAGTGCAGGACGACGAAGAGGTGATCGGCGTACTCGTCGACCTTGGGCCGCTGATTGCGCGAGTAGATGTCCTCGTAGTCGAGCGGATGGAAGTCGAAGTGCTCCTCCAGCCACGTACGGTCGGCCGCGCGCGGGCGCTCGATGTGGATCCAGCGCAGCCCCTCGGCGTCGACCGTCTCGATGTTCGGCGTCTCTGCCTCGACCTCCGGCGGCCCCGCGGCGCGCCCGCGGCTGCGCACGGGGCGTCCGAAGCGTGGCTTTGGAAGGTTAGGCATGGCTTGATATTGTGCCCAGGCACAGCTGGACGCATCCAGAGGGGTGGAGGGACAGGCCCTGCGAAGCCCCGGCAACCAACCCGCCCTTCGCGGGAAACGGTGCCAATTCCTGTCAGATGTGGCACAGGCAACCGCCTCGCCACAGATCCAACGGCGAAGGGGTTTGACGTGGCGGCCAAACAGCTCAGGTGCAGGGAGTGCGGGACGGAGTACCCGTTGGAAGCTCGCTATGTGTGCTCGCGATGCTTCGGGCCGCTCGAGGTCGGCTACGACCACGCGCGGCTGGCGGACGTCGGCGAGGTGCGCCGGCGCATCCAGGGCGGCCCGCAGAACATCTGGCGCTACCACGACTTCCTGCCGCTCGAGGGCCCGCAGCCGCGCACCCGCACCGGCCTGCCGGCCGGCTGCACGCCGCTGATCCGCGCCGACCGGCTCGCCGAGCGGCTCGGCCTGCGCGAGGTCTGGGTCAAGAACGACGCGGCGAACCCGACGCACTCCTTCAAGGACCGCGTCGTCTCGGTCGCGGCGACGCGCGCCCGCGAGCTGGGCTTCGACACCCTGGCCTGCGCCTCGACCGGCAACCTCGCCAACTCGGTCGCCGCGCACGGCGCCGCGCTCGGAATGGACTCGTACGTGCTGATCCCGGCCGACCTCGAGGAGCAGAAGGTGCTCGCGACCGGGGTCTACGGCACGAACCTCGTCAAGGTCGACGGCAACTACGACGACGTCAACCGGCTGTGCACCGAGCTGTCGGGCGACCGCGAGAACTGGGCGTTCGTGAATATCAACATGCGCCCGTACTACGCCGAGGGCTCCAAGACCGTCGCATTCGAGATCGCCGAGCAGCTCGGCTGGGAGCTGCCCGACCGCGTCGTCGTGCCGATCGCCTCGGGCTCGCTGTTCACGAAGATCGCCAAGGGCTTTCAGGAGTTCATCGACGTCGGCCTGATCGACGGCGACGTGCCGACGATGAACGGCGCCCAGGCGACGGGCTGCTCGCCGGTGGCGACGGCATTCCGCGAGGGGCACGACTTCTGCCGCCCCGTCAAGCCGCGCACGATCGCCAAGTCGTTGGCAATCGGCAATCCGGCCGACGGCCCGTATGCGCTCGACCTCGCGCGCGCCACCGGCGGCTCGATCGATGCCGTCAACGACCAGGAGGTCCGCGGCGGAATCCGCCTGCTCGCCGAGACCACCGGCGTCTTCACCGAGACCGCCGGCGGCGTGACGACCGCGACGCTGCTCAAGCTCGCCGAGACCGGCGCGATCGATCCCGACGAGCGCGTCGTGCTCGTCATCACCGGCGACGGCCTCAAGACGCTCGACGCGGTCCGCCACACGTTCATGGAGTACGAGGTCGAGCCCTCGATCGAGTCCTTCGAGGATGCCTTCGCGCAGTCCGTCCACGGTTAGGATGGGGCGCTGATGGCGGTCACCGTCCGGCTTCCGACGCAGCTGCGCGACGCCGTCGGCGGCGCCGCCTCGGTCACGGCCGAGGGGGGCACGGTCGGCGAGGCGAT
>DASZOA010000292.1:0-11346 GCA_035551055.1 Solirubrobacteraceae bacterium | reverse complement strand
CCCGCGCTCGACGTGCGGCGCGAGCCGCGCGACGAGCGCGGTGTGGCGCAGGCAGTCGTCGCATGCGATCATGCCGCCAGCTCCCCGTCGAGCACGTCGTGCTGGCGCAGGCCGAGCGCCTCCCTGACGTGATGCGCGTGCACGCGCGCGCTCGCGTCGAGGTCGGCCACCGTACGCGCCACGCGCAGGATCCGACCGTGGCCGCGCGCGCTGAGCGTGCCCTTCGCGTAGGCCAGCCGCAGCGCCGCCACGGCCTCCGGGTCGGCGCACACGAGCTCGCGGACGAGCCGCGGCGTGAGGGCGGCGTTCGTGCGCAGGCCGCTGCCGGCGAGCCGCTGCGCCTGGCGCTCGCGCGCCTCGAGCACCGCGGCGCGCACCTCGTCGGAGCTCGTCGAGACCTCGCGCTCGAGCGCCTCGGGCGCCGGGCGCGGCATGTTCACGAGCAGGTCCATGCGGTCCAGCAGCGGCCCGCTGAGCCTGCGCCGGTGGCGTGCGATGTCACCGTCGGTACACCGGCAGCGCCGCTCGCCGGCGTAGCCGCACGGGCAGGGGTTGGTAGACGCGACGAGCTGAAAGCGCGTCGGGAACACGACGGTGCGCTGGCCGCGCACGATCGCCACGCAGCCGTCCTCGAGCGGCTGGCGCAGCGACTCGAGCGCCGCCCGGCTGAACTCGGAGAGCTCGTCGAGGAACAGGATCCCGTTGTGCGCCAGGCTCGCCTCGCCCGGCAGCGGCAGCGGCCCGCCGCCGACGAGCCCGGGCGGGGAGATCGTGTGATGCGGCGCGCGAAACGGTCGTTGCTGCACGAGGCCGTCGGCGATGTGGCGGCCGGTGACGCTGTGGATGCGCGTGACCGCGATCGCCTCGTCGCGCGTCATCGGCGGCAGGATCGAGACGAGTCGGCGGGCGAGCATCGTCTTGCCGGTTCCCGGCGGGCCCGACAGCAGGACGTTGTGGGCGCCGGCGGCGGCGATCGTGACCGCCCTGACGGCGTCCGGATGGCCGCGGACGTCGGCGAGATCCGGCTCGGCGGCGGCGCGCGGCGCTCGCGCGGCGGGGGGCGGGAGCTCCGGCGGCGCCGCGCCGCGCAGGATCGCGGCCACCTCGTGCAGGCCGTTGACGCCGGCGACCGCGAGCCCGTCGACGAGCGCCGCCTCGCGCGCGCACTCGCGCGGGACGACGAGCCCGGCGATGCCCGCGCTCCGCGCGCCCTCAGCGACGGCGAGGACGCCGCGGCCGTGGCGCAGCTCGCCGGCGAGCGACAGCTCGCCGAAGACCGCCCAGCGCCCGAGCTCGGCCGCCGGCAGCTGCCCGGAGGCGACGAGCACTCCGCACGCGGTCGCCAGGTCGAAGCCCGGCCCGACCTTCCGCAGATGCGCCGGGGCGAGATTGACGGTGATCCGCCGCTGCGGGAACTCGAAGCCGGCGTTGATGAGCGCCGTCTGCACGCGCTCGCGCGACTCGCGCACCGCCGCGTCGCCGCGCCCGACGATCGTGAACGCCGGCAGCCCGCGGCGCAGATCCACCTCGACGGTGATCCGGCGCGAGCAGACGCCGTCGATCGCGAAGGTCGTCACGTGGGCGAGCATCGGGCGGACCGTAGGCGCCGGCGGATGACGGCGCAGCACGCCTTCGTGACGATCCTGCGCAGCATCGGCGACGAACCTGCGGCGCCGGGAAGACGTGACGATCGCTGTGCGGAGTTGTTGCGATCGCGTGGTGAACCGCCGCAGCGCGACGCCTAGCGTGGCGCGGGCGATGGTCATCGACCTGCGTCATCACCTCGGCCGCGTCGGCGAGCGCCTCGCCCGCGAGCATCTCGAGCGCCTCGGCTACAGCGTCGTCGCGCGCAACTACCGGACGCGCTTCGGCGAGCTCGACCTCATCGTCTGCGACGAGCGCCGGCTCGTCTTCGTGGAGGTCAAGACGCGCCGCGCCGGCGCCCTGGAGTCCTCGCTCCAGGCCGTGCCGGCGCAGAAGCGACGGCGCGTGCGCCGGATGGCGGCGGCGTGGCTCGCCGAGGCCGTCGACAGGCCCCGCTCGTGCGAGCTGCGCTTCGACGTCATCGGCGTGACCGTCGACCGAGACAGCCGGCTCGTGCGGCTCGACCACCTCGAGGGGGCGTTTTGACCGGGGTCGTTCTAGTGGGTCTAGAGCGCCAGCTGCTGGTAGGCCAGCGACTGAAAGCTCAGGCGGTGCAGCGGCGACACGCCGAGGCGCTGGATCGCCTCGCGATGCTCCGGCGTCGAGTAGCCGACGTGGGCGGCGAACTCCCAGCCCGGGTGCAGCTCGTCCGCGCGGCGCATGTACCGGTCGCGCGTGACCTTCGCGACGATCGACGCCGCGGCGATCGCCGCCGACGTCGCGTCGCCGTCGACGATCGCGCGCTGCTCGTAGCCGATGTCACCGACCGGGAAGCCGTCGGACAGGCAGATGCAGCCGGGCCGCGCGACGCCGAGCAGCGCGTCGCGCAGCGCGGCGATGTTCGTCTTGTGCAGCCCGCGCGCGTCGATCGTGCGCGCGCAGCGCGAGACGATGCAGACCTTGGCGGCCGAGCGCATGACGAGCGGGAAGAGCTCCTCGCGCACCTCGAGCGAATGCTGCTTGGAGTCGTTGAGGCGGCTCAGCGCGCGCAGCTCGCGCGTCGTCAGCGACGCGGTGTCGAACAGCACACCGGCGGCGACGAGCGGGCCGGCCAGGCAGCCGCGGCCGGCCTCGTCGGCGCCGGCGACCCAGCGGACGCCGAGGCGGCGGTCGAAGGCGAACAGCCGGCGGCCGCTGGAGCGCGTGGCGGGCCGGCTGCGCCGCGGCTCGCGGCCCGGCGGCGGCGGGGCGACCGCCGATCGGCCGGCGGACGAGGGCTCGACCGGCGAACGGCTCACCGGGACGCCGGAAGCGGCTGTCGGCGGAGGCTCCACGCTTGCCGGCATCATGAAGCAATCGGCGGGCGGAATCGCGACGGCGCTCAGCGGCGCCGGACGAAGGGCGTCCGACGGCGGGCGCTGCGGGCGCCGCCGCGGGTCCTACAACAGCCCGATGCGCTTCGGCGGCCAGTACGTGGCGAAGGCGTTGCCGATGATCCAGTCGCGCGGCACGGGACCCCAGAAGCGGCTGTCATCCGATGCGCCGCGGTTGTCGCCCATCATGAAGTAGTGGCCCCTGGGGATCGTGACCGCGTTGGTGAGGTTGCATTCGGGGCCGCCGCCGCAGGGCTCGATGAAGGGCTCGGGCTGGCGCCTGCCGTTGAGGATGACGTGCCCGTCCTCGATGGCGAGGGTGTCGCCGGGCCCGGCCACGATGCGCTTGATGAAGTTCACGTCCGCCTTGCGGGCCGTCGGCCGCCGGCAGGGCTGGTTGGGCTGGCGGCGCACGCCGCACTGCGTATCGCTCTCGGCCCCGGTGGGCGGGTGGAAGACGGTGACGTCGCCGATCGTCGGGTTGCCGAAGTTGTTGCCGACGCGGTTGACGAGCACCCGCTGGCCGACCGAGAGGGTCGGCACCATCGACGGCGAGGGGATCCGGTAGGGCTTGACGAGAAACGCCTGGATGCCGAGCGCAAGACCGAGCGCCACGGCGACGATCAGGACGAGCTCGACGAACGAGTTTCCGCGGGACGGTGCTTCTTTTGTCACGTCTGCTCACCGGAAGCGGCCGCGTCGGCCTCGCTTCCGGCAGCGGTCCCGTCCGCCCGGGCCCCTTCGGTCTCTGCGGCCTGCGCCTCGACCGCCTCGCCGACGGTCGCCGCGGCCACGACGCCCTCCGCGTCGACGGCCTCGGGCTCGGCGGCCGCATCGGCCTCCAGCTGCGCGGCCGGGTCGTGCAGGAGCCCCGCCTCGACGCGCTCCTCCGGCCCGGTGTAGCGGCGCTCGCGCACGCGCGCGCGCTTGCCGACGCGTTCGCGCAGGTAGTACAGCTTCGCGCGGCGCACGTCGCCGCGTGCGGCGACGTCGATCTTCTCGATCTTCGGTGAGTGCAGCGGGAACGTGCGCTCGACGCCCACGCCGAAGGACTGCTTGCGGACGGTGAAGGTCTCGCGCGCGCCATGCCCCTGGCGCTTGATGACGACGCCCTCGAAGACCTGCGTGCGCTTGCGCGTTCCCTCGATGACCTGGAAGTGCACGCGCAGCCGGTCGCCGGCCTGGAAGCTGGGGACGCGGCGCAGCTGCGCGCGCTCGAGGCTTTCAATCGCTGAGGGCATGGCGAAGAAACGGCGCGGACGTGAAGGGCTGGCCGCGCCGACGCGGGATGATAGCGACGGTCACTCGTGCCCGACGGCGCCACCCCCGGCGGCCCGCCGCCGTACACGCTCGCCGCGCTCGAGCGAGCGCTCCAGCCGCCAGCGGCGAATCTGCTCGTGATGGCCGGAGAGCAGGACCTCGGGCACCTTCCAGCCGCGGTACTCGGCCGGCCGCGTGTAGTGCGGATACTCGGGCCGCCCGCCGAGCGCGACCGAGAAGGACTCCTCGAGCGCCGACTCGCAGTGCCCCAGGGCCCCCGGCAGCTTGCGCAGGACGGCATCGCAGACGACCATCGCGGCGAGCTCTCCACCGGCCAGCACGTACTCGCCGATCGACACCGCATCGCTGGCGAAGTGCTCGACGATGCGCTCGTCGAAGCCCTCGTAGCGCCCGCACAGCAGCGTGATCTCCGGCTCGCGGGCGAGCTCGTCGACGAGCCGGTCGTCGAGCAGCCGGCCGGCCGGCGTGAGCGCGATCACGCGCCGCCGGGCGCGCAGGTCGACGGGATCGACGCCGTCGTAGAAGCCGCGCAGCGCCGCGTCCATGACGTCGACGCGCAGGACCATCCCGGCCCCGCCGCCGAACGGGGTGTCGTCGACCTGGCCGCCGCTCAGCGGCGTGTGCTCGCGCAGATCGAGCGTGCGCAGCTCGTGTCCGGCGGCGAGCGCGTTGACGACGTGGCGCTGGCCCAAGAACCAGTCGAACGCGTTCGGAAAGAGCGTGACGACGTCGAGGCGCACCGGCGGTCACCGCGGCGCGATCGTCGACGCGGGCACTACTCCCCCTCGATTCCCAGAAACCGCGCGTCGACGACGATCCGCCGCGCGTCGACGTCGATGCTCAGCACGGCGTCGCCGACGAGCGGCACGAGCAGGTCGCCGACCTCGAGCGCCTCGCACGACGGCAGCGGGCGCAGCCGCTGCACCGCCCCGAGCTCGCGGCCGGCCGCTCCCGCCGTCACGACGACGCAGCCCTCGAGGTCCTCGGCCCAGTACTCGCCCTCGCCGAGCGGCGGAGCGTCGGCGCGGTCGACGAGGAGCTCCTCGCCGCGCAGCGCCTCGGCCGCCGCGCGGTCCTCGATCCCGCGCAGGCGCACGATCGGGCGCTCGTCGGTGCCCGCTCGCCGGACCACCTCGCGCACGACCGCGCCGATCCGCACCGCCCCGCCGAGCGCCAGCAGCGCGCCGCGCGGCCGCGTGACGAGAAACGACCCGTCGAGCCCGTGCGGCCGCCCGACGCGACCCGCGCGCAGCGGCGACGCGCCGCTCGCGGTCCGTCGTCCTTCACGTTCGGGGTCCGGCACGACCGCGCTGGACCCCCGTCTAGTCGACGATGTCGACGAACACGCGGCAGCCGTCCTTCACGGCGGCGGCCTTCAGCACGGTGCGCAGCGCGTTGGCGGTGCGGCCGCCGCGCCCGATCACCTTGCCGTAGTCGTCCTCGGCGACCGACAGCTCGAGCACCACGCTGCCGTCGTCCTCGTCGAACTGCTCGACGCGCACGGCGTCGGGATCGTCGACGAGGGCCCGGGCGAGGTATTCCAGAAGCTCTTGCACGGGCGGGCGGCCCTGCGCGGTGATTACGAGATGCCCTGGATGCGCAGCAGCTTGCGCACCTGGTCGGACGGCTGCGCGCCGCGCTCGAGCCAGTGGCGCGCGCGATCCTCGTCGACGCGGATCGTCGACGGGTCGGTCTGCGCGTTGTAATGGCCGATCGTCTCGATCACGCGGCCGTCGCGCGGCGAGCGCGAGTCGGCGACGACGACGCGCCAGATCGGGTCCTTGCGGCCACCGACGCGGGTGAGTCTCATGCGGACGGCCATACCGGCGAGACAGCCTAGCGAGCCTGCCGCATGAGCGCCTGAAGGTCGGGCATGTTGCCCTTGCCCAGCTGCTTGAAGAGCTTCTGCATCTGGCCGAACTGCTTGACGAGCTGGTTGACGTGCTGGACGGTCGTGCCCGAGCCGCGCGCGATCCGCAGCCGCCGCGAGCCCTTGATGAGCTCGGGCCGGCGGCGCTCGAGCGGCGTCATCGACAGGATGATCGCCTCGATGCGGTCCAGCTCGCGGTCGTCGACCTTGATGTTCTTCAACGCGGCGCCCTGAAAGCCCGGGATCATCCCCAGCAGCGACTGCAGCGGGCCCATCCTGCGCATCATCTTCAGCTGCGACAGGAAGTCCTCGAACGTGAACTCGTTGCGGCGCAGCTTGCGCTCGAGCTCGCGCGCCTCGTCCTCGTCGATCTGCGCCTCGGCCTTCTCGATGAGCGACAGCACGTCTCCCATGCCAAGGATCCGCTGGGCCATCCGATCGGGGTGGAAGCGCTCGAACTGGTCGAGCTTCTCGCCGGTCGACGCGAACACGATCGGCTTGCCGGTCACCGCCTTGACCGACAGCGCGGCGCCGCCGCGGGCGTCGCCGTCGAGCTTGGTCATGAGCACGCCGTCGAAGGCGACGGCCTGCGCGAACTGCTCGGCGACGTTGACCGCGTCCTGGCCGGTCATCGCGTCGACGACGAGCAGGACGCTCGTCGGCTTGACCGCCTTGCGGATCTTCACGAGCTCGTCCATGAGCTTCTCGTCGATGTGCAGGCGTCCGGCGGTGTCGACGATCAGCACGTCCTTGCCGTCGCGCTTGGCCCGGTCCAGCGCCCACTTGGCGATCTCGACCGGGTCGCGGTCGGTGCCCTGCTCGTACACCGCCGCGCCGACCCGTCCGCCGACCGTGACGAGCTGGTCGACCGCGGCGGGGCGGTAGACGTCGCAGGCGGCGAGCGCGACCGACGAGCCGTGCTCGGCGTTGAGGAAGCGCGCCAGCTTGGCGGCGGCGGTCGTCTTGCCGGAGCCCTGCAGGCCGGCCATGAGGATCACCGTCGGCGGCCGCGGCGCGAAGGCGACCGATGCGCTCGCGCCGCCCATCAGGGCGGTCAGCTCCTCGTCGACGATCTTGACGACCTGCTGGCCGGGGTTGAGCCGGCCGAGCACGTCGGCGCCGAGGCAGCGCTCCTTGACGGTGTTCGTGAACGACTTGACGACCTTGAAGTTCACGTCGGCCTCAAGCAGCGCGAGGCGGATCTCGCGCATCGCCGCGTTGACGTCGGCCTCGGTCAGCGTCCCGCGCGAGCGGACGTCGGCGAGCGTCGCCTGCAGCTTCTCGGAGAGCGAATCGAACACGTTGGCTGAGTCTACGTCGACCGCGGCGCCCGGCGGACGAGCATCACCCCGTCGCGCACGGTGAGCATGACGTTGACGACGCGCTCGTCGGCGGCGACGTGGTCGTTGAACGCGCGCAGCGCGCGGGTCGCGTCGCTGTCGTCGGCGGACGGCGCCTCGGCGACGCGGCCGCTCCACAGGACGTTGTCGACGACGATCAGCCCGCGCTCGGCGAGCTTCGACAGGACCGCCTCGTAGTAGTCGCGGTAGCCGCCCTTGTCGGCGTCGACGAAGACGAGGTCGAACGGCCCGTCGAGCGAGGCGATCGTCTCGAGCGCCGGACCCTCGCGGACGTCGATGCGATCGCCGAGGCCCGCGCCGTCGATGTGCCGGCGGGCGAACGCGACGCGCTCGCGGTCGATCTCGCAGGTGACGATCCGCCCTTCGCGGGGCAGCGCCTGCGCCATCGACAGCGCGCTGTAGCCCGAGTACGTGCCGATCTCGAGCACGAGCCGCGGCCGCGCGAGGAAGACGAGGAACTCCAGGAAGCGGCCCTCGATCTCGCCGGTCAGCATCTGCGGCGAGTCGAGCGTCGCCCGCGTCTCGGCGGCGAGCGCCTGCAGATGCTCGGCGGCCGGCGAGGTGTGCGCCGCGGCGTAGGCCTCGACCGCCTCGGGGACGATGAACGGGCTCACGCCACCGGCGGCGGCGGCGGCTTGACGGCCCCGGAGATCGCGCCGCCGATGCTGCCGAGCGCCTGGCTGAACTCGCTGGGGATCACGAAGATCTTGTTCGCGTCGCCCTGCGCGAGCCGCGGCAGCATCTGCAGGTACTGGTAGGACAGAAGGCCCTGGTCGGGGTTGCCGGCGTGGATCGCGCGAAAGACCGTGTCGATCGCCTTGGCCTCGCCCTCGGCGCGCAGGATCGCCGCCTGCTTGGCCCCCTCGGCGCGCAGGACGGCGGCCTGCTTCTCGCCCTCGGCGTTGAGGATCTCCGACTGCTTGGAGCCCTCGGCCGTGAGGATCGCCGCGCGGCGGTCGCGCTCGGCGCGCATCTGCTTCTCCATCGCCTCCTGGATCGTCGCCGGCGGGTCGATCGCCTTGACCTCGACGCGGTTGACGCGGATCCCCCAGCGGCCGGTCGCCTCGTCGAGCACCGTGCGCAGCTGGGAGTTGATCGCGTCGCGGCTGGTCAGCGTCTCCTCGAGCGTCAGCCCGCCGATGACGTTGCGCAGCGTCGTCACGGTGAGCTGCTCGATCGCCTGCAGCGGGCTTGCGACCTCGTAGGAGACCGACTTGGCGTCGGTGATCGTGAAGTACAGGACGCTGTCGATCTGGATGCCGACGTTGTCGCCGGTGATCACGCCGGCGGGCTTGAACGACACGACCTGCTCGCGCAGGTCGATCAGCGGGCGCACGCGGTCGACGAACGGCACGACGACCGACAGCCCCGGCGCCAGCGTGCGCTGGTAGCGCCCGAGCCGCTCGACGACGCCGGCGCGCGCCTGCGGGATGATGCGCACCGTCCGCGAGGCGAGCAGCAGCGCGAACACGGCGATGACGATGAGGACGATCAAGCCCGCTTCCATTCGGCTCTCCTAGAGGTTCTCGCTGACGAGCGCGGTCGCGCCCCGGATCTCGATCACGCGTACGCGCGCGCCCGGCTCCATGACCTCGTCGTCGTCGTAGGCCCGGGCCGTCCAGATCTCGCCGTCGAGCTTGACGGCGCCGCTGCCGGCGTCGACGCGCGTCTGGACCGTCGCCGTCCTGCCCACGAGGGCGGCGGTGCCGGTGCGCAGCTGCGCGGGCGTGCGCAGGTGGCGGCGGGCGACGGGGCGCACCAGGCCGAGGAACAGCCCCGAGCTCACGAGGAAGACGAGCACCGAGACGACGGCGCCGGCGCCGGCGAGGTCGGCCAGCGCGCCGAGCACGGCGCCGGCCGCGAACGGCGCGAGGAAGAAGCTGAGGGTCATGATCTCGCCGGCGGCGAGGATCACCGCCAGCAGGATCCAGAACATCCACGCATCCATCGTCCACCGAATATACGGCCCGCACGCGGGCGGGCGGCGGCGCGGCGACGTCAGCTCAGCAGCGCGCGCGCGTAGTCGTCGGCGTCGAACGGGCGCAGGTCCTCGAGCGCCTCGCCGATCCCGATCAGCTTGACCGGGATCCCGAGCTCGCCCGCGATCGCGAGCGCGATGCCGCCCTTGGCCGTGCCGTCGAGCTTCGTCAGCACGATCCCGTCGACCGGCACGACCTCGGAGAACAGCCTGGCCTGGCGCAGCCCGTTCTGCCCCGTCGTGGCGTCGACGGTCAGGAGCGTCTCGTGCGGGGCGCCCTCGATCTGCTTGGCGATGACGCGGCGCACCTTGGCGAGCTCGGCCATGAGGTTGTCCTGCGTATGCAGGCGACCCGCGGTGTCGATGATCGCGACGTCGGCGCCGCGCTCGCGCGCCTGCTTGACCGCCTCGAAGGCGACCGAGCCCGGGTCCGAGCCCTCGCGGCCGGTGACGATCTCGCAGCCCGCGCGCTCGGCCCAGCCCGCCAGCTGCTCGACGGCGGCGGCGCGGAACGTGTCGGCGGCGCCGAGCACGACCTTCAGGCCGAGCTCGCGCTGCAGGTGCCAGGCGAGCTTGCCGATCGTCGTCGTCTTGCCCGTCCCGTTGACGCCGACGGCCATGATCACCGTCGGCGTGCTGCGCAGGTCGATCCGGTCCTCGCCGGTGCGTGCGATCTGCGCGAGCATCTCGGCGAGCCGCGTGCCGAGCGCGTCGCCGCCCGCGAGCGCGCCGCTCGCGGCCTCCTGCTCGAGCTCGCCGACGACGCGCGCGGTCGTCGTCGCGCCGACGTCGGCCATGATCAGCGCCTCCTCGAGGCGCTCCCAGGTCTCCTCGTCGACGTCGCCCTCCAGCAGCGTCGCCTGGATCTCCGCGCCGAGCGCCTCGCGCGTCTTGGACAGGTTCTGGCGCAGCCGGCGGAAGAAGCCGCGCCTGGCCTCGGGCTCCTGTTCGCCGTCGGGCGCGCTCGGCGCGGCCGCGGGCGCGTCCCCGTCGGTGATGAACAGCTCGGTCCAGTCGCGCGCCATCGCGATGCGCGACGATAGCGCCATGGCGTTCGAGTTCCGGCGCGGCCGAGCGGACGAGCCGCCCGGCCGCGAGCTGCTGCGCGAGCTGATCGACTTCTTCGACGCGACCTACCCCGGGCGCGCGGCGCGGCCGGGATCCGTCACGACCGCGGAGGAGATGGTGCCGCCGCACGGCGCGTTCCTCGTGGGCTACGAGGACGGGCGCCCGATCGCGATCGGCGGCGTGCGGCGCCTGGACGACGGGGTCTGCGAGATCAAGCGGATGTACGTCGTCCCCGACGCCCGCTCGCGTGGCGCCGGCCGCGCGCTGCTGCAGGCGCTCGAGGACGCCGCCCGCGAGCTCGGCTACGCGCGCGTGCGCCTCGACGCGGGGCCCGAGCAGACGCACAGCCGGGCGCTGTTCCAGAAGACCGGCTACGTGCAGATCCCGCGCTACAACGACAACCACATCGCCGACTACTTCGCCGAGAAGCGGCTGTAGCGCGGGCGTCAGGCCGCCCCGGCGGCGGTCTCCTCGCGCGGCAGCCGGCGCGAGACGACCTTCGAGACGCCGTCGTCGCCCATCGAGACCCCGTACAGCGTGTCGGCGGCCTCCATCGTGCGCTTCTGGTGCGTGACGACGATGAACTGGGCGCGGTCGGCGTAGCGCCGCAGGAGGTCGAGGAAGCGCGTGATGTTCGGATCGGCGAGCGCCGCCTCGACCTCGTCGAGGATGTAGAACGGGCACGGCCGGGCGAGGAAGACCGCGAACAAGAACGCGATCGCGGTCAGCGACTTCTCGCCGCCGGACAGCAGCGTCAGGCGCTTCATCGCCTTGCCGGCGGGCGTGATCTCGATCTCGACGCCGAGCAGCTCCTCCTCCTGGCCGGCGAGC
>DASZOA010000291.1:0-9842 GCA_035551055.1 Solirubrobacteraceae bacterium | reverse complement strand
AGGGCGGCCGCCACGGCGAGGACGATCGCGATGTCGCCGGCGTGCGCGTTGCCGTCCATCAGCCCCCGCGAGGCGGTCGCCAGGATCGAGATCGGGTTGACGTCGACGAACGCCTCGAGGGCCGCGGGCAGCGTGGCGGGCTCGACGAACACGTTGGAGAGGAACGTGAGCGGGAAGATGCCCATGAAGCCCGCGTTCATCACGGCGTTGGGCGAGCGCAGCAGCAGCCCGATGGTCGTGAAGACCCACGACAGGCCGAAGGCGAAGAGCACCACCAGGCCCAGCGCGGCGGCCGCGCCGACGACGCCGGCGCCGGGGCGGTAGCCGAGCGCCACGCCGAGGACGATGATCACCGTGCCGGCGACGAGGTAGCGCACGCTGTCGCCCAGCAGCGCTCCGACGAGCGGGGCGGACCGCCAGATCGGCAGCGAGCGGAAGCGGTCCACGACGCCCTTCGTCAGGTCGGTGTTCAGCGCGATCCCGGAGTAGACGGTCGTGAACAGGACCGACATCACGAGGATCCCCGGGAGGATGTAGTCCAGGTAGTCGCCGGTGGACCCGGCGATCGCGCCGCCGAACAGATACGTGAACATCAAGACGAACATCACCGGCGTGATCGTCACGTCGAGCAGCTGCTCGGGGACGTGCTTGACCTTGAGCATGGCGCGCCAGGCGAAGGTCAACGCGGCCGACGGCGCGCTCGCCCTCGGCGGGCGCGAGATCGAGGAGATCGCCGTGCGCACCGCGGCCTCGTCGGGACCGGAGGCGACCGGCGGCGGCGTCGTCGGCTGAACGCTCATGCCGCCTCGTCCTGGTCGGCGACGCCGTCGTGCTCTCCGGCCGCCTCGGCGGCCGAACGACCGGTCAGCGCCAGGAAGACCTCGTCGAGGCTCGGCTGGCCGAGCGAGAAGCCGGCGACGCCGATGCCCGCCCGCGTCAGCTCGGCGACCGCCTCCGCGGCGCGCTCGGCGTCCGAGCAGGAGGCCGACAGGCGGGACGGGTCGTGCTCGAGCGCGACCGCGCCGAGCTCACGCGCGAGGACGCCGTGCGCCTCGGAGCGCTGGTCGGGATCGAGCAGGCGCACGTGCAGCGTGCCCGAGCCCACCGACGCCTTCAGCTCGCCGGGCGTCCCCTCGGCGATGACGCGGCCGCGGTCGATCACCGCGATGCGGTCGGCGAGCTGGTCGGCCTCCTCCAGGTACTGCGTGCACAGCAGGATCGTCGTTCCCTCGGCCACCAGCGCGCGGATGATGCTCCAGACCTGGTTGCGCGAGCGCGGGTCGAGGCCCGTCGTCGGCTCGTCGAGGAACATCAGCTGCGGGGTGACCACGATGCTCGCGGCGATGTCGAGCCGTCGCCGCATCCCGCCGGAGTAGTGCTTGACGAGCCGGCCCGCGGCCTCCGACAGCCCGAACGCATCGAGCAGCTCGCTTGCGCGGTCCTTCGCGCTGCGGCGGCTCAATCCCAGCAGGCGCCCCAGCAGGATCAGGTTCTCGCGTCCGGTGAGGTCCTCGTCGACCGACGCGAGCTGACCGGTGAGGCTGACGGCGCCGCGGACGGCGTCGGCGTCCTCGACGACATCGTGCCCGAGGACCCGCGCGCTGCCCGCATCGGGGCGGATCAGCGTCGCCAGCATGCGAATCGTCGTCGTCTTGCCCGCGCCGTTGGGGCCGAGCACGCCGTAGACCGAGCCGGTGCGGACGGCCAGATCCACGCCGTCGACGGCGCGGGTATCGCCGAACGCCTTGACCAGTCCGATCGCCTCGATCGCCGGCGGGGAGTGCGTCGTCATCGGGCTCGTCGCTGTGGTTGCGTTCACCATGACCATCTTCTACAGACCACGGATGGTCACGAGACTCATCGCCCGGCCCCGCTCGCCGGCGCTGGCAGCTGTGCGCATCGCGATCGGCTCGCGCCTGCTCCTATCGCGCGAGCATACGCCGCGGGCGGTGCCCGACGCCGTGCTCGCGGCCTCGCCGCCCACGGTGCGATGCGATGCCGATGCCCCATCCGAGCAGCGGCCAGATCGGCCAGAAGTAACCGGCTCCGGGGGCCGCCCAGATCACCATCAGCAGGAGGTTGACGGCGAGGAACGGCCTGAGGTCGGACGGCGCGCACCACCTCGCCGGCACCGCTTCGGGATCTCGCTCGGCCACGACCGAGGTCGCCGGCAGATCGCGCAGCAGCTCGTCGAGCTCGCGCTGCGTGCGCGCTCCGTACGCCTGCTCGATGCGCTCGGCGAGCTCGTCGACGGTCAGGCGCCCGTCGGCCGCGTGCCCGCGCAGCACGTCGACGACTCGCTCGCGATCCCCGTCGGATGCGCGCAGCGCGGCGGGGGGAATGACGGCGGCTTCGCTCATCTCGGCTCTCCTGCGTTCGCTCTTGTACAGTCCAGGTTGGACGTTCCGACATGGACGGTAGCATGAGGATCAAGCTGACTCCGACCTCGGCGATCGTGCTCGGCCTGCTCGAGCACGCGGGCGAGGCGACCCCCTACGACCTCAAGACGATGGTGGCGGCGTCGGTGGGCAACTTCTGGTCGGTGCCGCACTCCGCGCTGTACGCCGAGCCGGAGCGGCTCGCGCGCGCCGGCTATCTCGAGGAGCGCCGCGAGACCGGCGGACGCCGACGCCGGCGCTACGCGCTCACCGATCTCGGCTTGCGCGCACTCGACGAGTGGCGCCGCGAGACGAGCGCGGGGCTGCCGGAGTTGCGCGACCTGGCGCTGCTGAAGGTCTTCTTCGGCGCCGATCCGGCTCGCGTCGCCGCCGACCAGCTCGCCGCCCACAGGGCGAAGCTGGCTCAGTACGAGGCGATGAGACGCGCGGGCGGGGGCGACGCGCCGCGCGGGCCGGCGCTGACGCTCGAGGCCGGCATCCGCCACGAGCGCGAGTGGGTGACGTACTGGGAGCAGCTCGCGTCGGGCGAGCTCGCGCACCAGCGCCCGGCGGCCCCGCCCCGGTCATAGGCGATTCCCGCGCCGCCGCGGAGCCGCCCGCCCGTCCGTTCCGTCCCGCTGCCCCTTCGGGCACTCTTGCCGCCGGCCGCTTGCCGCCCCCCGCACGCTCCTGTTTGATCGCGCGACGCGGTGCGCGCGACGCGGTCGCCGGCGCGGGCGGCGAGGTGATGGCGCGCTCGGTCCTCAACACGTTCTCCACGGTCGAGATCGTCGTGCTGGGCGTCGGCGGCATGGTGCTGCTGACGCTCGGGGCGGTCGTGCTCGCACGGCGGCTGTTTCCCAGGCTCGCCGACGGCGAGTTCGAGCCGGTCGCCGACAGCCTGCGCGTCGTCTACGAGCTGATCTTCGCGCTGATCCTCGCGTTCGTGATCGCGGCCGTGCTGGACGAGATGAGCACGGCCGAGGCGACGGTGGCGTCGGAGGCGACGACGATCGCCCGGCTCGTGCGCGCGAACGAGGCGCTGCCCCAGCGCGACAAGGAGCGACTCGAGGGCGCCGTCCGGCAGTACGTGCGCGCGGTCGCCAACCACGAGTGGGAGACGATGAAGCACGGCGACGCCAGCCCCCGGGCGACCGCGGCGCTCGAGGGCATGTACGCCGAGTACCGCGACGTGCGGCCGCGCGGGAAGGTCGAGACGGAGCACTACCGCCACACGCTCGACGACCTCGACGAGGTCGCCGCGGACCGTCGCGAGCGCCTGGACGTCGCCGCCGCCGACCTGCCCACGATGCTGCGCGTGCTCGTCGTCGTCGGGCTCGTCCTCCTGCTCGTGCTCGAGTACCGCCCGCAGCTGTCGCGCGTCGCCGGGCTGGTGTTCATGGGAACCCTGGCGTTCGTCACGACCTCGGCCTTCCTGCTGACGGTCGTCCTCGACTACCCCTTCGCGGGCGACGTCACCGTGAGCAACGAGCCGCTCAAGCAGGACACGCTGGCGAGGTTCTGGGCCAGCGAGCTCGCCTACCGCCCGGATCCCGGCGACACCCAGAAGCCCCTGACCGCGCAGCGGCTCGACGGCGTGTGGAACTCCGATGCCTACGGCACGCTCGTCATGCGCTGCTACGACCCGGCGAAGCGCAGGGCCGTGCGCCGATGCCGGCCGGGGCACGACGAGATGCGCGGCGTGTACCGCTCGAACGAGGGCACGGTCACCGGTCGCTTCCAGGACGGCGTGTTCCAGGGCTGGTGGAGCGAGCCGCCGACGCGCCGCCCGCGCTACTACGCCGGGAGGTTCGAGTTGCGGCTCTGGCAGACGCCCGACGGCGAGCTCATCGCCGGCCGGTGGGCGTACGGCAACACCGACGAGTTCAAGGTCGGCTGGGACCTCGAGCCGGTCGGCGGCGCGGAGCCGTCGGACCTGGCCAAGCGCTTCGCCGACCGCTCCGCGTTCCGCGAGGCACCGCCGCCGCGGTGACCGCCGCCGGGGTGCGCTCGCTCGGGCCGGCGCGCCGATCGTCACCGCGACCGCGATCGCCCGCAGTACCGTCCAGCGAGATGTCCGTGCTGCGCTTCCACGTCCCGCCCGACCAGGCCCTGCTCACGCTCGCGGACGCCAGCGGAGGGCTCTCGGCGCTCTTCGCGTTCGACAGGATCATGGCCCACCACACGACGTGGCTGAAGGAGGCCGCGGAGGCGCTCGGCCACGGCCCGGACAGCGAGGACGACGAGATGAAGGACGCGCGCGCGCTCGCCAACGCCCAGACCGAGACGATTCGCGCGCTGCGCACCGAGGTCGCCGAGCTCGCCGCGGACGCCGAGTCGCAGCTGCCCGAGGGCGTGACCTACGAGCTGCCGATCGTCACCGAGACGCCGCTGCCGTACCTGCCCGACACGCTCGGGCCGCGCGAGCTGCTGCACGTCGAGAAGAGCTTCAAGCGCGGGGTCGCGGCGCAGCTGCTGGCGGCGACCGAGTCGCTCGGGCCGCTCGCCGAGCGCCTGGCCGGCATCGACGACGAGGAGTGCCGGGCGCTCGCGGAGCGGATCGCCGCGTTCGTCGTCTCGGTGCGCGGCAGCTGACCCCGGCGCCGGCCTCAGACCAGGTCGCCCTCGGCCAGCGGCGTCCACGTCACGACGAGCCGCGCGCCGCCCTCCAGCCGGAACGTCAGCCCGTTCGCGCGCTCGCCGACCGACTCGACCGGGGCCTCGCTGAGATCGAAGCGCGCGTCGGCGATCGAGTAGTGCCCGCGCAGGTCGAAGTGCGTGGGCGCGGCCTCGACCGGGATGCCGGTCCGCTCCTGGCTCCAGTTCTCGAGCAGGCCGGTCGCGATCAGCAGCGGCGTCTCGTGGACCACCTCGACCCAGGCGGTGACCTCCTGGCCGAGGCGGTCGTTCAGCGCGAGCAGGGCCTCGTCGAGCGTCATCGTCATCCGCGCCCGCCACCGTAGCGGGAACGCGTCTTGTCGGCGCGTCGAAGCGATACCCTCGCGCGTATGCGCGCTGCAGCGCTCGCAGCGGCCCTCGCCGCCCTCCTCGTCGCCGGCTGCGGCGGCGAGCCGACCCCCAGTCCGGAGCAGGTGGTGAGCACCGCGGTCAGCGGCGTATCGCAGGGCAAGGAGCAGCAGGTCTGCGCGCAGCTCACCGCCGGGGCGAAGAAGAAGCTGCTGGCAAACCTCGCCGACAATCCGCTCGGCTATCCGGACATCAAGGCCGCCACCTGCGAGGAGGGCATCAGCAAGCTCCACGCCCAGCTCTCCAAGCCGATACGCGACGTCCTGCAGGACGGCGAGGTCGACGACGCGCGGATCGACGGCGACAAGGCGGTCGTGCACGTCACCGGGGCGGGGATGGACGTCGAGCTGCAGAAGATCTCCGACCGGTGGATGATCGTCGACGGCTTCTTCAGGAGGTAGCCCGGCCGGGCCTCACGTCTCCATCTCGTCGACGAGCCGCAGCAGGTCGAGCGGGCTGAACGGCTTCGTGAGGAAGCGATCGGCGCCGGCCTCGGCGGCGCGTGCGCGTGCGGAGTCGTCGGCCGAGGCGGTCAGCATGACGATCTTCGCGCCGTTCATCGTCGGCTCGCCGCGCATCCGGCGGCAGGCCTCGATCCCGTCCAGCCGCGGCATGTCGATGTCGAGGAACACCAGGCGCGGCGCCTCGCGGCGCGCCGCCTGGACGGCTTCCTCGCCGTCGCAGGCCTCGTGCAGGTGAAACGACGAGACGCCCTCGAGCGTCGTGACGATCAGCCTGCGGATGAACGGGTCGTCGTCGACGATCAGCACCGTTCGGTGAGTCACCAGCGCGCGCCTCCTCGCAGCGTTCTCGAGAGAGGCTACTGCGTAAAGCCGTCTCCGACCCTGCGGAGAAGATCACTAGCCGATCTGCAGCCTGATGCGCTCGATCTCCTCGTCGGACAGGCGCTGGAACGCCTCGACGACCTCCGGGTCGAAGTGCGTGCCGCCGGCCTGCAGGATGATCGCCCGCGCCTGGGCGATCGTCGATGCGCGCCGGTACGGGCGGTTCGTGGTCAGCGCGTCGAGCGTGTCGGCGACGGCGAAGATCCGCGCCGAGAGCGGGATCTCCTCGCCGGCCAGCCGGTCGGGGTAGCCCGTGCCGTCCCAGCGCTCGTGGTGGTGGCGGATGACGTCGCGCGCCGCCCCGAGGAACTCGATGTCGCGCACGATCTCCGACCCGGTGACCGGGTGCTGCTCGATGATCAGGCGCTCGGCGTTCGTCAGCCGGCCCGGCTTGAAGAGGATGGCATCGGGGACGGCGACCTTGCCGGCGTCGTGCAGCAGGAAGCCGAACTCGATCTCGGGCTGGTCGCCGAGGCGCATGCCGTACGCATCGGCGAGCTGCAGGCCGTAGGCGGCGACGCGCTCGGCGTGCCGGCCGGTGTAGGCGTCGCGCGCCTCGACGGCGCTTGCGAGCGCGCGCACGGTGAGCATGTAGGACCGGCGCAGCTCCTGCGCGCGCGCGCGCTCCTGCTTGAACGTCTCGCGCAGGTCGGCGGCGTAGCGCTCGAGCTGCTGCTCCTTCGCGGCGGCCTCGCGGGTCTGCCTGGCGAGCTCGGCCTCGAGCTCTCGGATGCGCTCCTGCAGCTGGTCCTCGGTGCTCGCCGTCATCGTGCTCCTCCTGCCGTAGGGCTCTCGCCAAGCGCCGCTCGCAGGGCGCCGACCGCCGGCGCGAGCCCGAACACCGGCATCCCGATGCCGCCGGCGGGTGCCGCGCCATCGCCGTTCGTCGTGAAGAGGATGACCGACCGCCCCCGCCGGCGTCCACGCAGGGCACTGCCGTCGACGACGGCGGGCAGCGTGCCCATGCTCTCGTGCACGAGCGCGACCTCGAAGAGCTCCTCGGCGCCGGCGCGCATCGCCCCGTCGGGCGTCGTCTCCCAGCGATGCTCGATCCCGAGCGGCGCGAGCAGCGGCTCGAGCTCGGCGCGCAGCGCGTCGGGCGCGAGCACGAGCACGCGCGACCGCTTGGCCTGGATCGCCGCCTCGAGCACGTCGGCGAGGCGGTTGCGGTCGATCGGCTTGGCGACCGCCCACTCGCCCTCGAGCTGTGGCGCGCGGGAGGAGACCGACACGAAGATCACCGGCAGGTCGCGCAGCTTCGGGTCGGCGCGCACGGCGTCGAGGACGTCGAAGCCGCTCATGCCGGGCATGAGCACGTCGAGCGTCATCGCGTCGAAGCGCTCGCTGCGCAGCCGCGCGAGCGCGTCGGCGCCCGAGTGGACCTGCACGGTCTGGACGCCGAGCGGCTGCAGCTGCTGGGCGATGAGCGTCGCGAGCGACGGCTCGTCGTCGACGATGAGCACCCGCCGCGAGTCGAGGCTGCGCGCCGACGGTGCGGCCTGGGCGGGTCCGCCGCCGCCGCTGACGGTCGGGGCCGCGGGCAGCCTGACGGTGAACGTCGTGCCGCGCCCGAGCTCGCTCGCGACGTCGATCGTGCCGCCGTGCAGGTCGACGAGCGACTTGACGATCGCCAGACCGAGTCCGGTGCCCGGGCCCTTGGGCTCGGTCGAGGAGCCGCGGTAGAAGCGGTCGAAGATCCTGCGCGTGTCCTCGGGCGTCATGCCGCGACCGGTGTCGGCGACCGTGATCGTCGTGGCCTGCGCGTCGCCGTCCAGGCGCAGCGCGATCGTGCCCCCCTCGCCGGTGTAGAGGTGAGCGTTGGTCACGAGGTTGGTGATGACCTGGCGGATGCGCGCGGGATCGGCGTGCGCCGGCGGCCGCGGCTCGAAGATCTGCACGTCCAGGCGCTGGCGCTTGGACTCCAGGCGCGGTGCCATGAGCGCCGCGACCTCCTCGACGGTCTCGCGCAGGTTCACGCTGCGCGCGTGCAGCTCGAACTGCCCGGACTCGATGCGGGCGATGTCGAGCAGGTCGTTGACGAGCTCGACGAGCCGGTCGGTCGACTTCAGCACGATGCCGATGAACTCGCGCTGGCGGTCGGTCAGGTTCTCGGCGCTGGTCGTCTCCAGCAGCTCCATGAAGCCCTTGATCGACGTCAGCGGGCTGCGCAGCTCGTGCGAGGCGGTCGCGACGAAGTCGCTCTTGGCCCGCTCGAGGCGCGCGCGCTCGGTGATGTCGCGCAGCGTCCAGACCGTGCCGCCGTCGGGACCGGCGAGGCGCGCCGCCGTCACCGCCAGCGTCAGGTCGCCGTCGCGCCTGACGGTGACCTCGCGGCCGAGCGCGTCGGCGAGCGCGGGAAGCGGGGTGTCCGGCCCGTGCGCGGCGGCCCCGACGCGCAGGCTCGGTACGAGCTCGCGCGCGCGCGGGTTGAGCGACGTGATGCGGTCGCTCATGTCGCACAGGACGAGGCCGTCGCCGAGGCTCTGGATCGTCGTCTGCAGGCGCTCGCGCTCGGCCTCGACGCGCGCGCTGGCGGTTGTGAGGTCGGCGCCCATCTGGTTGAACGCGGCGCCCAGCGCCTCGAGCTCATTGGGGCCGCCCGGCTCGACGCGGGCGCCGAGATCGCCGGCCGCCATCCGCCGGGTCGCCGCCACGAGGTCGTCGAGCGGCCGGCGCATCGCGCGGATGAGCAGCGTGAGGAACGCCAGCACGCTGACGAGCGCGAGCCCGGCGCTGAGCACGATCGCGACCAGCGCGGTGCGCGAGCGGCTTGCCGCCGCTTCGCGCGCCTCCCTGCGGCGGGCGCGCTGGCGGCGGGCGATCTGCGGCACCAGCCTGCGCACCGTGCGCAGGTTGCGCTGTGCCGACGCTCGCGTCGAGGCGACCGTCGGGTGCTCGGCCAGCGCGCGCGCGTCGCCGCGCGCGGGCGCCAGCCGCGCGGCGAGCGCGCGGGTCGCGGCGTCGTCGCCGGCGCGCCGGACCACGCGGTTGGCGCTGCGCGTGAAGCTGCGCGCGGCGCTCCGTACGAAGCGCGCCGCGCGGCGCGAGCGCGGTCGGGCGAGGTTGGCCTGCAGCGCGACGGTCGAGGCGAGCAGGTTCGCCGCGGAGACCTCGAGCGCGGCCGTCGCCGCCAGCTCGTCCTCGTAGGTCTGGCGCGCGCCGTAGAGCGCGGCGATCCCGATCGCGCCGATGACGGCAAGCGCGACCGTCAGCCCGAGCAGGGCGAGCTGCAGCGTGCTCGCAATCGAACGTCTGCCGCTGGTCGGGTCCGTGCCTATCATCGGCGGATGGATCTCGTCGGCGCATGGCTGCGCCAGCTGTTCCGCGCCGGCACGGCCGCCGCGCTCGTACCGACCGCGCTGGTCGCCGCGCTCGTGGTCGTGCTGGTCGGCGCGGGCGGCTTCGGCGGTCTGGGGTCGCTCGGCCAGCTCGTGACGGGGCCGGAGGTGTCGCCCGCCGAGCGCGCCGCCGCCGGCGACGAGGAGCAGGGCGGCGACCCGGCCCCCCGCTCGCCGGCGGTGGCGAGCGAGTCGCGGCGCCGCGCGCCGGTGGAACGCGAGCCGCGGGCGTCCGCGCCGCCGCCGGCGAGAGG
>DASZOA010000290.1:0-2824 GCA_035551055.1 Solirubrobacteraceae bacterium | reverse complement strand
ACGCCGTACGGCGGCCTCGACGAGTGGACGCGGATCGTGCTCGTCGTCGGCGGCTGCGCGCTCGCCGGCGCGGCCGCCCTGCTGGCGTTCGTGCCGCGCCGCGCGCGGGCGTTCGGCTTTCCCGCGGCGGCCGCGGTCGTGCTGGGCGCGCTCTACACGATCCCGGTCATGCAGCACGACGTCCGCCGGCCGTGGCTCGCCGGCCTGGTCTTCACGCTGCTGCTCGCCGGCTTCCTCTGGCTCGAGCGCGTGCCGCGGCGCAACGCCGGCCTCGCCGCGGCGACCGTCGGGCTCGCGCTGCTCGCCGGCTACGCTGCCGCGCCCGCCCTGGACCGCGAGCGGGCGCTGCTGGACTACGAGGAGATCGCCCAGTCGCTGAGCCCGTCGGCGACGACGCAGTACCGCTGGGACCACGACTACGGGCCGCTGGACTGGCCGCGCGACGGCCGCGAGGTGCTGCGCATCCGCGCCCGTCACCGCTCCTACTGGAAGGCGGTCAACCTCGTCGCGTTCGACGGCGTGCGCTGGGTGCGCGGCGCCGCGCGCGACCGCGACCCGCTCGAGACGCCGGCGCACGACGATCGCTGGCTGCAGACGATCGGCGTGACGCTGCGCGCGCTGCGCACGCGGCAGTTCGTCGCGGCCGGCTCGACGCTCGACATCCTCGGCAGCCCGCGCGGCGCGACGAGCAACAGCCCCGGGGTCTACGAGAGCGTCGGCAAGCCGCTGCGCCGCGGCCACGCCTACCGCGCGCTCGTCTACGCCCCGCGGCCGACCGCGGCGCAGCTGCGCGCGGCGCCCGCCGTCTACCCGCCCGCGCTGCCGCGCGCGTACCGCGTCGTCGGGCTGCCGGCGGCCGCGCCGGGCCGCCCGTCCGCCGTCGTCTTTCCGGCTTGGGGGGAAGGCGGATCGCCGGCGCTCCTCGGTGGCTCCGGGACCGACGCGCGCAGCCTGATCGCCGCCTCGCCCTACCGGCGCGTCTACGCGCTCGCACGCCGTCTGCGCGCCCGCGCCGCCACCCCGTACGCGTACGTGCGAGCCGTCGAGCGCCACCTCGCGCGCGGCTTTCGCTACACCGAGACGCCGCCGCGCAGCGACGTGCCGCTGGCCGCCTTCCTGCTGCGCGACCGCGCGGGCTACTGCCAGCAGTTCTCGGGCGCGATGGCCCTGCTGCTGCGCATGGGCGGCGTCCCGGCTCGCGTCGCCAGCGGCTTCTCGCCCGGCAGCCTCGACGTCGAGCGCGACGAGCACGTCGTGCGCGACGTCGACGCGCACTCCTGGGTCGAGGTCTACGTGACGGGCATCGGCTGGGTCGCGCGCGACCCGACGCCGTCCGACGCGCCGGCGCGCACCCAGACCGCCGATCTCAGCGGCGGCGCCGACGAGCAGGCGGCCAGCTTCGCCGGCAGCGAGCGCGCGCTCGAGCGCACCCCCGGCGGCGGCCTCGCCGACGTGCCCGCGACGGCGGCTCCGAGCGACGACGGCGCGCCGACGCTCGTCCTCGTCGGCGCGATCGCGCTCGCGCTCGCGGCGCCGGCGGGCGCGCTGCTGATCGTCCGGCGCCGGCGCTCGCGTCGACCCGCCGCCGGCGTCGACGCCGAGCTCGCCGAGCTGCGGCGGGCGCTGCGCCGCAGCGGGCGCGTCCCGCCGCCGCAGCTCACGCTCGACGCGCTCGCCGACCGCCTCGCCGGCAGCTCGGCCAAGGGCTACGTGCGCACGCTCGCCGCCGCGCGCTACGGCTACGGCCGCGGCCGGCCGACCCGTGCCCAGCGCGCCGCGTTGCGCAACGAGCTCGGCGCCGGCCTCGGGCTGCGCGGACGCCTGCGAGCGTGGTGGGCGCTGCCGCCGAAGCCGACGCGCCGCCCGGCCGGCTGATTATCCTCGGAGCATGCCGTCCGACGACGTCTACGACCTCTTCCAGAACGGGACCCGCCTGCTCGAGCGACGCGACTACCACGCCGCCGCCGTGCCGCTGCGGCGCGCCCGCAACCTCGAGCCCGACAAGACCTCGATCCGCGAGGCGCTGGGGCGTGCCCTGTTCGGCGCGCGGCGCTATGCCGAGGCGGTGACCGAGTTCGAGGCCGTCGTCGATCGCGCGCCGACCAACGACTACGCGCTGTTCTGCCTCGGGCGCTCGCTCCAGCAGCTCGGCCGCCACCAGGAGGCGCGCAAGCCGCTCGCGCTGGCCTGCTGCCTGCGGCCGGAGCGCGGCGACTACCGGCTGTACCGCGACCGCGCGCGCGCTCGCGCGGCGTGATCGACGCCGCCGGGCATCCGCTTCGCGGCGCGCCCGGCGTCGGCCGGCGGTGCTAGAATCGGCCCACAGCTTTCGCTCCGGCTTCGGGCCGGGGGCCGTACCGAAAGTGGGCGCGCGCCCGCTTTTTTTGTGGCCGTCAGGAGGTTCATGTGCGCACGATCCAGACAGCTCTCGAGGCCCGGCTCGCCACCAGCGAGCCCGACGTCGAGGTCCTGCTCGCCGAGGTCGTCGGCGGCTCGACCGTGCGCCTGTTCATCGACCATCCCGACGGCGTCACGCTCGGCCTGTGCGAGCGCGTTACGCACGCCCTCGGCGAGGTGCGCGAGCGCTACGCGCTCGAGGTCTCCTCGCCGGGGATCGAGCGCCCGCTCTCCAAGCCGCAGCACTTTCGCCGCTACCTCGGCCGCCGCGCGCGGGTCCGCACGCGCGAGGCGCTCGACGGCCACAGGTCGTTCACCGGCGAGCTCGTCGGCGCATCGGAGGACGCGGTGACGATCGCCGCCGCCGGCGGCGTCGTCGCGATCCCGTACGCCGAGATCCAGCGTTCCAACCTCGTCGAGGAGTAAC
>DASZOA010000289.1:0-4916 GCA_035551055.1 Solirubrobacteraceae bacterium | reverse complement strand
CCGACCGCCGCCGGTCTCGGCGCCGCCGCACTCGGAGCGCTGCGGGCCGCCCGCCGCACGGGCGAGGACCTCGAGCAGGCGCTGGTGGCGATGCACCAGACGATCCGGCGGCTCGGAAACCCGGACTTCTACGTCAGCGCGCTGGTCGCGCGCTGGCGCGCCGCGACCCAGACGCTGCGTTGGGTCAACTGCGGCCATCCGCCCGCCTATCTGGCTGACACCGACGGCACCCTGCGCGAGCTCGACAGTCCACCCCACCGACCGCTGGGCAGCGGCGACGACGACGCCGTCTTCACGGCCAGCGAGCGCCGGCTGCAGTCCGGCGAGCGCGTCATCCTCGTCACCGACGGCATCACCGAGCGCCGGACCGAGGGCGGCGGACGCTTCGGCGTCGACGGGATCAGAGATGCGATCGCGGGCATCGAGAACCCGACGGCCGCAGCGACCGCGATGGCGGTGCTGCAGGCCGTGACGGACTGCTGGCGCGAGCCGCTCGAGGACGACGGGACGGTCGCCGTACTGGCGGTCGCCTGATCGGCAGCCGCAACCGCAGCGAGCGAACGTGGGCGATCAGCGCCCGAACATCCGGGCGATGGCCCGCGCGCGGGCCGGCACGTCGGCGACGAGCTCGCGGACGGCCGCCAGGCCGGCGCGCAGCCCGGCATCGCCGACCTCGATCGGCAGCATCGAGTCCTGCAGCGTCGCGAGCGTGGCGGCGGCGCTCGTCACGGCCGCGATCGCGTCGTCGAGGTAGCCCTTCAGGCCGACCGAGGGCGCGCTGGGCGCGGGCGTCTCGAACGAGCGCGCCGACAGCCGGTGGCGCGCCGCGAAGTCGCCGTGCGTGCGCCGGGCCCGGGCGTAGGCGGCCTGGACCGGGCCGAACAGCGACTCCTCGAGCTCGTCGGCCCTGTGCTCGTCGAGCAGCTCGTAGGCGGCGCCGAGCGCGGCGAGCGCGCGGCCGAGATCGTCGATCGCGTCAGCGACGGCGTCGAGCAGGTCCCGGCGGGCGTCGGCGCTGGAGTAGGGCATCTACCGGCCGTCATCCTCGCGCCGCAGACGCGCGAGCTCGGCGGCCAGCGCCTGCTGGCCGGCGGCGAGCCCGCGGACGCGCTCGTCGAGCGACCGCAGCGCGCGCAGCAGCTCCTCGTCGACGAGCCGCTGGTGCACGGTGTACGGCCGCATCGCGCGCAGCGCCGCGTCGCGCAGCGCGCCGCGCGCACCACGATCGCGTCCCGGCGCCGGCCGCGGGCCGGTCGCCATCCGCGCGCGCACGCCCTCGAGGTCCAGGCCGGCCGTGCGGCCGGCGCCGTCGAGCGGCAGCGACACGATGCGTGCGAGGCGGTCGGCCATCGCGCGCCCCGCGACCGCCGGCGCGTGACGCGCGCGCAGCTCGGCGCGGGCGCGCTCGGTGCGCGACCGCGCGGCCTGCGGATCGGAGCGCACCGCGCGCATGAGCGCGGCGGCGTGGTCGAGGTCGGGCTCGGCCCACTCGCCCCCGGGCGGATAGGGATCGTGGCCCGGGCCGATCGTCGCCGGGCGCCAGTCGACCGGGAGCGCGTTGAAGGGCGTGACGATCTCGCGCGAGCCGCCGTAGTCGGTCGCGATCACCGGCGTGCCGAGCAGCATCGCCTCGGCGATCGTCAGGCCGAAGCCCTCCGAGCGGTGCAGCGAGACGTAGCAGTCCAGCGAGCGGATCAGCGCGTTCTTGTCGGCCGCCGCGAGGTGCACGTCGAGCACCGTCACGCCCGGGTGCGACGCGGCCGCGGCGAGCACCGCGGCGTGCTCGCCATCCGAGCGATCGCCGCCGAGCGTCTTGAGCACGAGCCCGACGTCGCGGTCGCCGGCGCCGGGCGGGAACGCGCGCGTGAACGCCTCGATCAGGCCGAGCGGGTTCTTGCGCGCCGCGACGCTCGCATAGTCGTAGACGAAGCCGAACAGGAAGCAGCCCTCGGGAAGGCCGAGCGCCGCGCGGCCGGCGTCCGAGCAGGGCGGCTCGGGCACGGCCTGCGGGACGTGGACGACCGGCACCGGCGCGACCGCCGCGAGCACGTCGGCGACGAAGCGCGAGCCGACCCAGACCTCGTCGACGAGGTCGAACGCGCGCAGCCAGCGCGCCGGCAGCGCCGCGACCTCCCACCACCACATGCCGACGACGTGGCGCCCGTCGAACGCCGCCGCGCCGAGCTCGTCGCGCGCGCCGGTCATCCCGTCGGGGTTGGCGCAGACGATCGTGACCGGGTGGACCGGCTCGGCGGCCGCGACGGGGGCGCCACGCTCGCCGGCGCGGCTGCTCAGCGGCAGCGGCGCGACCGCGACGCCCGCGGCGGCGAGCGCATCGGCCGCGTGGCGCGCAGCCTCGCCGACGCCGAGCGTCGCGTCGAGGTAGCCGGCGAGGTTGACGCCGAGCGGCAGCGCGGGCGCGTGCGGAGGCTCGCTCATCCTGAACGCGAGGCTACTCCGCTTGACATGTGACCACATGGTCACCTATTGTCCCGGGCGATGGACGCGGTGTTCAGAGCCCTCGCCGACCCGACGCGGCGCAGCCTGCTCGACGAGCTGTACGAGCGCGACGGGCAGACGCTCGGCGCGCTGGAGCAGCGGCTGCCGATGACGCGCTTCGGGGTGATGAAGCACCTCAGGGTGCTCGAGGAGGCCGGCCTCGTGACCACGAAGAAGCGCGGTCGCGAGAAGCTGCACTTCCTGAACGCGGTCCCGATCCGGCTCGTCCACGATCGCTGGGTGAGCAAATACGCCGAGCCCTGGGCGGCGACGCTCACGGGGCTCAAGCGCAGGCTCGAGGAGAGACCGATGGAGAAGGTGTTCGAGATCTACATCAAGACGACGCCGGAGCGCCTCTGGGAGGCGATCACCGACAGCGAGATGCGAGCGCAGTACAACTTCGGCGTGGGGGTCAGCTCGGACTGGACCCCGGGCTCGCCGTACACCGCGTCGCACCCGGCGGGGGTCGACATCGCCGCCGGCGAGAACCTGGAGGTCGATCCGCCGCGACGGCTCGTCCAGAGCTTCACCGCGCTGTGGAGCGACGACGTCAAGGCCGAGGGAACCTCGCGCGTCACGTGGGAGATCGAGCCGGTCGGCGACTCATGCCGTCTGACGGTCACCCACGACGAGCTGCGCGAGGACGCCAACGCCGAGCTCTACGGCGGCTGGCCGCAGATCCTCTCCGGCCTGAAGACGCTGCTGGAGACCGGCGAGCGGCTGACGACGCCGGGCTCGCTGCTGTACTCGCAGGCGTAGCCGCGGCGAACCGAGGCGCCGTCGCGGCCCGGCGGCGCCTCGACCCGCCGCTCGGCCATCTCACGTGCCGGGATAGGTGACGAGCCGTGCGTCGAGCGCGTCGAGCACGGGCTCCAGCGGGGTGAAGCACATGCTCTGCAGCAGCCCGAAGACGAGCGCGGCGATCCCGACCGCCCGCACGGTGCCGTCGGCGCGCGGCGCGGTGTAGACCGGCGCCCCGCTGTCGCCCCCCCGCGCCGTGATCGTCGTGCACGCCACCCCGCGCGTGCCGGGGTACGAGCGCACGATCTTGCCGCAGTTGTCGACGCCGCTCGTGCGGCCGCTGAAGCAGACGCGGCGCCCCGGCAGCGGCCGCGCGCTCCCGCGGACGAACCACGGCGGACGCAGCACGCTGCGCTCGACGACCGCCGCCGACGGCCGGCCAGGACCGGAGGGGACGGGCAGCACGAGCGCGTCGAGCGACCGCGTGCGCGCGAGGTTGCGCCGCACGCGCCCGAGGACGAGCCCGGGCTGCGGCGGTCGGCGCAGCGCGGCGTTGCGGCGCCTCGTCGTCCCGTTCTTCGAGACGCCGCCGCAGTGCCCCGCGCTCAGGCCCCCCATGCGCCGGCCGAGCCGGATGAGGAACGCCGACGTGCAGACCACCGACCCGCGCGGCGCCGGCGCGCCGCCGACGAGCTGGCCGCGCGAGAAGACCAGCTCGCGGCCGGCCATCCACCCGTCGACGTCGGGCGCGTCGCCGGGGCGGCGGATCCACAGCGCCGCGAGGCCGCGGGTGGCGACGACGTCGTAGGACCGCTGAAAGCCGGTCGCGGCCACCCGCAGCGCCGTCCAGCCCGCCGCCTGCAGCACCGTCTCGACGTTCGCCGCCGGCGCCGCGGCCAGGGCCGTCGCCACCGCGTGCGCCTCGTCGCACGTCGCACCGCTGACGTCGACGATCAGGGCATCGCCGGCCCTCGGACACGGCGTGTACTCCCCCGTCTCGGCGCGCGCGCCGGCGGTGGCGACGAGCAGCGCGGTGACGGCGAGGAGCATCGACCCGACAGCGGCGCGCATCGCGCAGGCATGCTGGCAGACGCCCTCGTCACCGGCGCCGATCGTCCGCGAGCGCGGCCTCGCCGCAGCCGCGTTGCGCCGACGCTCGGTCAGCCGCCGCTCGGCGCGGCCAGATCCGGCGACGCGGCGGTGCACGCGTCGGCGGTCGGCGTCTTGCGGCAGTTGGCCCGGCCCGGGACGCCGTCGCCGTCGACGTCGCCGGGAACGCCGCTCTCGAACGGCGGATCGGCCGGCCCCTTCTGGCGACAGCCGCTGGCGGTGTTGGCCGGCACGCCGTCGCACTTGTCCACGCGGTTGGGCACGCCGTCGCCGTCACGGTCGCCACCGGTCCGGGTGCCGGCGCCGGTGCCGCTGCCCTCGCCCGGAGCCGCCGGGGTGCGCTGCTTGCATCCGCTGGCGACGCTGGCCGACGAGCCCGGGCACTTGTCGGAGCGCGGAGAGCTGCCGCTCGGGCGCTCGGAGCCGGCGCCCGGGCGCGCCGCCGGGCCGCCTCTCCTGCCCGGCAGGTCGAAGCTGCCGCCGCGGCGACGATCGGACGGAGCATCGCCCGCCGGCGCTCGCCGACCGGGCGCGTCCTGGCTGCATCCGCGACCGAAGCCGAGCAC
>DASZOA010000288.1:0-4172 GCA_035551055.1 Solirubrobacteraceae bacterium | reverse complement strand
GCCCGAGCGCCCCGGGGCCGCGCAGCCCGCCGCCGGCGGCCGCACAGGCGCCCCACGCCAGGGCGCCGGCGGTGAAGTCGTACGGGCCCACGCCCTCCAGGCGCACGGTCGCAAGCGGCCGGCCGCCCGGGTCGGCGGCGATCGCCGAGACGAGCGAGCGCGCGCGGCGGCGCGCCTCGGCGTCCGGCCCGCCGGTCGACCCGCGCACGAGCCGGCCCGCCGCGGCGCCGAGCGCCGCGCGCACGCCCGGCACCCGCGTCGCGACCGCCGTCGCGGCCGAGAGCGCCTGCAGCGGTCGCGATGCCGGTCCGAACCAGCCCAGCCAGACGCGCGCGTCGCGCAGGCCCGGGTGGATCCGCGGCAGCGCGAACTGCTCGGTCCCGCCGATCGAGACCGCCGCGCGGCCGTCGAGCTCGCGCAGGCGGCGCGCGGTGCGCTGCGTGACGAGCCGCCCGTCGCAGAACGCGTAGGCCGGCTCGGCCAGCAGCGATACGGCCGACGCCCGGGTGCCGCCGCTCGGCGCCGCGCCGCCGGCGACGAAGTAGCCGACGTCGACCGCGACCGCGGCCGGCCCCGCCTCGCGCAGCGCCAGCGCTCCGGCGAGGTTGCCCGGCACGAAGTCATAGCCGAACGCGGTCAGCAGCCCGGCGCCCGCCGCCTCCGCGGCGGCGCCGTGGCGCTCGAAGACGCTGCGGATGAACGGCGGCTCGCCGCTCGAGTCGACGTAGTGCGCGCCGACGTCGATCGCCGCCCGCACGGCCGCTTCGCCCCACCGCACGAACGGGCCGACGGTCGAGACGAGCACGTCGCCGGGCTCGAGCAGCGCGCGGATCGTGTGCGGCCGACCGGCGTCGGCGACCGCGGACTCCAGCCCGCCCAGCTCGGCGGCGAGCGCCTCGACCCGCTCGCGCGAGCGGGCGGCCAGCAGCGGCGCCGCGCCGCGCGCAACAAGCGCCCGCGCCGCGAGTTGTCCCGTGTACCCCGTCGCCCCGAACAGGACGATCCGCCCGGCCATGGCGCGCACGCTACATAACGCCCTCGGCGCGCTCGCGCCGCTACCCTCAACGCCAGCGATGGACGAACGGGTCCTGGCCGAGCGGCTCATCACCTACGACACGTCCAGCGCGGACGGGCTGCGTGCCGCCGTCGGCTTCATCAAGGGCTGGCTCGAGGCGCGCGACGTGCCCGTCACCGGGCGCGAGTTCGGCGGTCTGCCGGTGGTGCTCGCGGACGTCGGGCCGCAGGACGGCCCGTGCGTGATCCTGCACGGCCACGTCGACGTCGTGCCGGCGCATGCCGAGCAGTTCCAGCCGCGCGTCGAGGGCGACCGTCTGATCGGCCGCGGCGCCTACGACATGAAGGGCGGGCTCGCGGCGATGATGTGCGCCGTCCACGACCTCGCCGCCAACGGCAAGGTCCGGGTGCGGTTCATCTGCGTCTCAGACGAGGAGTCCGACGACGTCGAGCACGGCTGCACCGACTCGCTCGTCGACGAGGGCCTGCGGGCGGACTTCGCGATCACCGGCGAGCCGACCGACCTGCACATCGGCGTCCAGGCGAAGGGGGTTCTCGCCGTCCGCGTCGAAGTCAGCGGCACCGCCGCCCACGGCTCGACCCCGTGGCTCGGCGACAACGCGATCCTCAAGGCCTACGACGTGTTCCGTCGCATCGAGACCCTACGCTTCAGCCGGGAGTCCTCGGACCTCTTCGACCGCCCGTCGATCAACATCGCCCGGATCGTCGGCGGCGACGCCTTCAACAAGGTGCCCGACCGCTGCACGCTCGACGTCGACATTCGCTATCTGCCCAGCCAGGACGCCGGCGAGATCCTCGCCGAGATCCGCGCGCTCGGTGACGACGTGCGGATCGTCAAGACCTTCCAGCGCGCTCCCGCGCGCGTCTCGCGCTCGAACCCCTACGTGCGCGCGCTGCGCGACGCCGTCTCCAACTCGCTCGACGACGAGGCGCTGTCGGTCGGCCGCGACGGCGCGTCGGAGGCGATCTCGTTCCTGCAGGCCGGCATGCCGGCGGTCGAGTTCGGGCCGGTCGGCGGCGGCCACCACGGCCCCGAGGAGTGGGTCTCGATCGACTCGCTCGCGCGCTACCGCCGTGCCCTGCGCGACTTCGTGAACGGCCTGCCCGACTGGCTCGCTCGCGAGGAGAGCGCGCGGCCGCCGCTGCGCGCCGTCGACGGGGGACGCGCGTCGTGAGCGTCTACGAGGGCGAGGGGCCGCCGCGGCTGGCCTGGGAGATGTGGAAGCGGTTCGCGGTGGGCGCGCTGCTCGTCGTCGTGCTGACGGCGACAGCGGTCGCAGGCGGCGTGCTGCTGCAGGTGCACGAGACGATCGCGGTCTTCCAGAACAGCTCGACGCCGATCCCGGGCATCAAGAACGTCCTCGACGACGTCGACCCGGGCGGCCCGCAGACGATCCTCGTCCTCGGCTCCGACCGCCGCTACGGCGACGCGAAGGCGGGCATCCCGGCACGCTCGGACACGATCCTCCTCGTGCGGCTGGACCCCGACAAGGAGGCCACGGCCGTCATGTCGATCCCGCGCGACCTGAAGGTCGAGGTGCCCGGGTACGGGACGAAGAAGATCAACGAGGCCTACGCGCTCGGCGGGCCGCGGCTGTCGGTGCGGACCGTCAAGGCGCTGCTCGGCCTGCCGATCAGCCATGTCGTCAACGTGAACTTCGGCGGCTTCCAGCGCGCGGTGAACCGCCTGGGCTGCGTCTACATCGACATCGACCGGCGCTACTTCAACGACAAGGGCGGACCGGGCGGCTACGCCACGATCGACCTCAAACCGGGCTACCAGAAGCTCTGCGGCAAGGACTCGCTGGACTACGTGCGCTACCGGCACACCGACGACGACTTCGTCCGCGCGGCGCGCCAGCAGGACTTCCTGCGCCAGGCGAAGGACCAGATCGGCCTCGGGAAGGTCTTCGGCGACCGCGAGGAGCTGCTGCGGATCTTCGGGCGCTACACGCAGACCGACATCGCGCGCGACAACGATGCCGCGATCCTGCGGCTCATCCGGCTGGGCTACGAGTCGTCGAAGAACCCGATCCACGAGGTGAAGTTCCGCGGCGAGCAGACCTCGCCCGAGTACGTCGAGATCACGCGCGAGAACCTGCAGAGGACCATCGACGAGTTCATCGAGGTCGGCCTCGGCGCGTCGCCCGTCTTGCCGAGCGCCGACGACGAGCAGCAGCGCAGGGAGCCCAAGCCCATCAAGCAGCGCAAGCGGCTCGCGCCCGGGCTCGTCAACCGCCGCGAGGCGGGCGAGAGCCACGTGCTGACGATCGCCACCAGGCAGCAGTCGCTGCCCGTCTACTTCCCCAAGGCGATCGTCGCGCGCGGCGGCTACCAGCGCGAGAGCCCGCGCCTGTACGACATCTACGACCGCAGCAAGCACCGCTATCGCGCCTACCGCATCGTGCTGTCTCAGGGCGACAACGGCCAGTACTACGGCGTTCAGGGGATGACCTGGAAGGCGCCGCCGATCCTCGACAACCCGACCGACGAGGTGCGGATGCGCGATCGCACCTACAAGCGCTACTTCGACGGCCGCCGCATCCGCCTCATCGCCTGGGAGACGCCGAAGGCGGTCTACTGGGTCTCCAACACCCTCTCGTACAAGCTGACCAACCGGCAGATCATGGACATCGCCCGCTCGCTGCAGCGGATCGGTCAGTAGCGCCGTGCCGCCGTCGCACGTGCGCCCTGCCGAACGGCCGGTCGCCCCCGGCCGATAACCTGCCCCGGCGCAATGAGCGAAGAGCGTCAGCCCATCGGGGTCATCGGCACCGGATACGTCGGCCTCGTCACGGCGGCGGGCTTCGCCCAGCTCGGAAGCAGCGTCTACTGCGTCGACATCGACGCCGACAAGATCGCGCGCCTGGAGAACGGCGAGATCCCGATCTACGAGCCGGGGCTGGCCGACATGGTGGCCGCCAACCGCGACCGGATGCACTTCTCGACGCGGATCGAGGACGCGCTCGAGCACGCCCGGCTGCTGTTCGTCGCCGTCGGGACGCCGCCGACGTACTCCGGCGACGCCGACCTCAGCGCGGTGCGCGCCGTCGTCGACGCGATCCCGGCTCCCTCCTCGCGCGGCGAAGACCGGCGCCATGCGCTCGTCATGAAGTCGACGGTCCCCTGCGGCACCG
>DASZOA010000287.1:0-7766 GCA_035551055.1 Solirubrobacteraceae bacterium | reverse complement strand
TCGCGAGGTCGCGATCAGCGTGCGCGACCGGGGCGCGTGGCGGCCGCCGCACGACGAGCCGCACCGCGGCCGCGGGCTGCCGCTGATCCGCAGGCTCATGGACGCCGTCGACGTCCAGCCGCGGCCGGGCGGGACGACCGTGCTCATGCGCCGCCGGCTCGCCGCCGGACCCGGCGGCCCGGGAGCCGCCGAGGGGTCGCTGGCGCAGGGCTGAGGGCGCGCGGCGCCGGTGGCGGTTCGGACGCGTCGCCGCGGCGCGAAGGCCGACGGGCAGTACGGCGTCGAGTCGCTGTGGCAGCGCGAGGGGTTCGCGGCGAGATCCGCGGGGCCGCCTACGCCGTCGTCGCCGGCCGGCGCGCGGCGGCTGGCGCGCGACGCCGTGCGCGCGTGGCCCGCTTCGTGTCGTCGACGCGGCGCGGGCGCGAGATGGATGCTCGAGTGACACTTCGGCCGCTTGGCGTCATCGAGGCGTCACTCGAGCATGCCGTACGCCGGTCCAAGCGTGGCGGCGCCCTGCGGGGGTTGTGGACGAAGCGTCCTCGTGGTGGACGCAACGTCCACGACCCCCGCCGCGATCCTCGCCGAGCCGACGCGCTGAAACGGCATCGCCGAAGCTCGAGCTCGCCGCGCCGAGCCCGCTCGAAGGAGGCTGCGCGCGCCGCCGAGCATCGATGATCTGCCCGCGGCGCCGGGTCAAAGCGCCACTAGTCCACCGCTCGCGCGACGGCCCGCACGAACGGCGCCGCGAACGGCTCGACGCGCTGCACCGCCGCGGCGATCAGCAGCCCGACGAGGACGTCGGCGACGTAGTGCTCGCCGAGGTACACGACCGCGAACGACGCGGCGGCGACGTACGTCCAGCCGAGCGCGCCGTACAGCGCGCTGACCTCGCGCAGCCCCATCGCGGTGATCGCCGCCGACGAGATGTGGTCGGAGGGCATCGAGCCCCACGGATTGCCGGGGACGCTGCCCTCCTCCGGCGGCGGTCGCTTCAGGACGTCGCAGACGACGAGCCGCGCGACGCGCTCGATCTCGCCGTCCATCCGCCCCCCCTTCTCCGACGCCCACCACGGCGGCGCCTCGGGCGCGAAGAAGTAGAACGGGCATGTCAGGTGGTACGCCGCCGCCAGCCGCGCGCCCGCCCGCGGCACGTACTCGTCGTGGCGAACGAGCAGGTAGGCGAGCAGCAGCTGCGGGACGAACCAGGAGCCGTAGACGGCGGTCACGAACCTGTCGAATGCCGTCACCTCGCCGGGGCGACGCAGCGCCCGCTGAAGCCGCACGCCCGGCGGCACGCCGCGGCCGACGAGCGCGTCGAAGCGGATCGGCCGGTCGATCCACAGCTTCCGGCGCAGCTTCTGCGGGTCGTCGTAGGGCAGCTCCCAGCCGAGCTTGAACAGGTGCAGGTAGGCGGCCGCCACCGCGAGATGGCGCCGCCGCCCCTTCGACACCGCGATCGCGCAGCCGAGCGGCGGCACGCAGCCCAGCGTCAGGGTCACCGCCGGGTGCATCCCGAGCCGCCGCCGGGCGGCGACGAGCCCGACCGCGACCGGCACCGAGGCCGCCGCGACGGCGCTCGCGGCGCGGTGGGCGCGCAGCCGGCGGTTGACGGCCGACGAGGCGCCGTCGAGCAGGCGCTGCAGCGAGCGCGGGAGGGCGCCGGGTCCTTGGCGCCGGTAGGCGGCAGTCCGGGTCGGCATGACCGCAGCGTGTCACACGACGTGCTCCCGGGGCCGAGAGCGGCGCGTCCGCGCTCGCAACCCGGCGCGCTTGCGCTGGCGACGGCTCCACGCGGCCGGCTCCGCGATGAGCAGGCGCCAGCGCGGACGACCGCCGGCGGCCGCGGCCGTCAGCGCGCGGGCACGAGCAGAAGCGACACCGCGCAGGACTGCGCGGCGATGACGAGCGCGGCGTCGAGCATGAGCGCGGCGTCGCCGGCGCTCGCCCCCGGGAGCGAACCGACGATCTCGCCGAGCGTGCCGACGACGTGCTGCGGCGGGCCGGCGGCGAGCGACAGGCCGGTCACGCCGGCGAGCGCAAGGAGGTAGGCGTCCGCGAGGGCCTCGACGACCTCCTCGAGCGCCGACGCCGCATGCTCGCTGTCGGGCTCGAGCCCGAGCAGGAAGCAGAGCGTCGCGACGTCGTGCTCGCGCAGGAGCACCAGCGCGATCGCCGCGAGGTCGCCGTCGAGCGCGATCGCGACGCCGGTCACGGGCAGCTCGGCGCGCCCGGTCGCGGCGAGCGCGCCGGCGGCCGGCAGCGCGTAGGCCGCGGCGACGGCGACCTCGATCGGCATCCCGAGCCGCTCCGACAGCGCGGCGGCGGCGCGCGCGGCGGCGTCCCGGGTCAGCTCGCGCAGCGCGTCGAGCTCGAGCTCGCTGCAGTCGATCCTCATCGGTGCCGTCGTCGGCCGCGGTCGCGCGACCTTGAGCGGCGGCGCGGCTGCCCAGCGGTCCGGACCCCGGCGCCGGTGCTACGGCGCCTGGGCGAGCTGGCGCTGATCGAGCGACACGAACAGCCGCCGCGCCTCGACGATCTCCTCGCGAGGGCTGGCGCGGCGCGTCAGGGCACGCGCGGCGATCTCCGCGAAGCGCTCGACCGCGAGGTGGCGCTCGAGCAGCGAGGCGCCGGCGCGCTCGGCGGCGCGCATGAACGACGTCGTCGCCTCGTGCAGCATCTCGTAGTTCGCCGTCCGGGCCGCCGAGGCGAGCGCGCCGAGCCACAGCTCGGCGGCCGCCACCCCGTCGGCTTCCACGAAGAAGCCCCCGCGAAGCTCGCCGTACAGCCCGCGCCAGCTCAGCTGGCCGAGCTGACCGCCGTGCGTCTCGACGAGATCGGCGAGGCCGGGCAGCGCGCGTCGCGGGGGCTCGGCGGGAGCGATCGCCGGGCGACCGCGCTCGGCCAGCAGGCGGCGCACGTCCGACAGCGCGAAGCGGCGGTGCCCGCCGGTGGTGCGCGTCGCCCCGAGGCGGCCGTCGTCGGCCCAGCGCCGCGCCGTCGTCGTCGAGATCCCGAGCAGCCGCGCCGCCTGGCCGAGGCTGAGCGCGGCGACCGACGAGCTCGCGCCGGCCGTGCGCGCGCCGCCGCCGTCGGCGACCGCGGCTCCGGCGGCGGCCTCGCCGGGCGCCGACGCCGGCCGCGTGGCCTCGAGCAGGCCCGACCAGACGTGCCCCGAGCGCACGAGCTCGAGCGCCGCGCCCGCCGACAGCGGCGGCGCGAACAGCTCGCCCTGCGCGCGGTCGAGGCCGAGCGAGCGCAGCAGCCGCAGCTGCTGCTCGGTCTCGACCTTGGCGGCGGTCATCGCCAGGCCCAGCGAGTGGCCCATCCCGATCATCGCCTCGACGAGCGCGACGTCGCGCGTGCCGTGGCCGAGCTCGTTGAGAAACGACGAGTCGAGCTTCAGCGCGTCGAACGGCAGCCGGCGGATCGCCGCCAGCGACGAGTGGCCGGTGCCGAAGCGATCAAGCGCGATCCGGACGCCGAGGCCGCGCAGGTCGTCGAGCTGTGCCGTCGCCGCCGGCCCCTCGCCGGTGAACATCGTCTCCGCGATCTCCAGCACGAGCTTGCCGGGAGCGAGGCCGCTGCGCTGCAGGGCGCGCGAGACGGTGCCGGCGAGCCCCGGCGCGGCGAAGTGCAGCGCCGAGACGTTGACGTGCACCTCCGGCGCGCAGCGGTCCGGATCGTCGCTGAGCGCGCGCTCCCAGCCGGCGAGCTCGCGGCAGGCGATCGACAGGATCTCGGCGCCGAGCGGCACGGCGAGGCCGGTCGCCTCGGCGGCGGGCAGGAACTGCGCGGGCGCGAGCAGCCCGTGGTCGGGGTGCTGCCAGCGCACGAGCGCCTCGACGGCCGCGATCGTGCCGGTGTCCAGGTCGACGACCGGCTGGTAGTGCAGGCACAGCTCGCCGTCGCTCAACGCGCGCCGCAGGCCCTGCTCGATCTCGGCGGCATGCACGAGGCGGCGGCGCATCCCGTCGGTGGCGAGCTCCGCTCGGCCCCCGCCGCGCTCACGCGCGCGGATCGCCGCCGCCGACGCGACGCGCATGAGGTCGCCGACGCTGCCCACGCCGCCGTGGCTGAGCACGGCACCGATGCTCGCGGTCATCGCCAGCTCGCGTCCGCCGGCGAGCATCGGCTCGCGCAGCGCGATCCCGATCCTGCCGGCGAGCTCGAGCAGCTCCTCCTCCGAGACGACGTCGGGCACGAGCACGCCGAACTCGTCACCGGCGAGGCGGCCGGCGCTCGCCGCCGGTGGCAGCGCGTCGCACAGGCGCGCGCCCGCGCGGACGAGCACCTCGTCGCCGGTACGGTGGCCGAAGCCGTCGTTGAGCTTGGAGAAGCCGTCGAGATCGACGAACAGCAGGCCGGTCTCGCCCTGCCCGCGGCGCGAGCGATCGAGCGCCTGCTCCAGGCGGTTCTCGAACAGCGGCCGGTTGGCGAGGCCGGTCAGCGGATCGTGCAGGCCCAGGCGCGTGATCTCCTCGTCGGCCCGCCAGCGCGCCAGCGCGGTGCCGACGACGTTGGCGATCGCCTGCGCGAAGCCGACGTCCTCCGCCGCGAGCGCGTCGGGGTCGGCGGCCGCGATCGCGAGCAGCCCGGCGACCGCGCCGCGGTCGCCCTGCAGCGTGACGCAGAGGACCGAGCGCATCTCCTCGACGAGCGGTAGCCCGGTCTCGGCGAGATCGACGAGGTCGCTTCCGCTCAGCAGCAGCGATCCCCCCGCCGCGGCGGTCCGGTGCAGCAGCTGCGCCTGCGTCTCTCCGGCGGGCTCGCCGTGGCCGGCGAGCGGGCCGAGGCCGATCGCCGCCTCGCGCCGCATGCCCCCGTCGGGCTCGACTGCGAGCGCGACGCCGCGCTCGACGGCGAGGCCCTCGACGAGCGTCGTCAGCGCGTGGGCGACGAGATCCGGCGGGCCGAGACCCGACAGCGCGGTCTGTCCGAGCGCGACGACGAGCGCCTGGCGCGCCGTCCGCTCGTGGCGCTCGCGCTCGGCGAGCCTGTGCTCGGTGAGGTCGCGCACGAAGCCGGTGTAGATGGCGTCGGACCCCTCGCCGGCCAGGCGCGTGATCGCCAGCTCGACGGGCAGCAGCGAGCCGTCGGCGCGCTGCGCCTCGAGCTCGGTGCGCTGGTCGAGCATCCCTCCGGCGCCGCCGTCGAGCAGGCGGCGCAGCGCACGGCGATGGGCGTCGCGCTGCGCCGGCGGGATGATCAGCTCGCCCATGTCGGCGCCGATCGCGTCCTCGCGCGCGTAGCCGAACATCTTCACGGCGGCGGGGTTGAACTCGAGCACGACGCCGTGCGCGTCGATCGAGATGATCGCGTCCAGCGACGCGCGCAGGACGGCGTCGTCGACGCGGGCAGCGGGCATGACGAGGTCCGAGGCCACTGCGAGGATCGTCGGCCCGTTCTCCGCGCGCCTTGAGCGACAGGGCGCAGCGTGGGCCCCTTGCCGACCGTGCCGCGGCACCGACTAAGCTGGCCGCGTGACGACCTTCGCCGACCTCGGACTGTCGGACAGCACGCTCGACGCGCTCGAGGACGTCGGCTACGAGAAGCCCAGCCCGATCCAGGAGCTGGCGATTCCGCCGATGCTCGACGGCCGCGACGTCATCGGTCAGGCGCAGACGGGCTCGGGCAAGACCGCCGCCTTCGGGCTGCCGATCATCGAGTACGTCGATCCCACCGAGCCCGAGGTGCAGGCACTCGTGCTGACGCCGACGCGCGAGCTGTGCATCCAGGTCACGCAGGCGATCCGGGCGTACGCCCAGCGCAAGGGCGCGGACGTCGTCGCGGTCTTCGGCGGTGCCCCGATCCGCACCCAGCAGGCCCAGCTCAAGGCCGGCGGCCACATCGTCGTCGGCACGGTCGGGCGCGTGCTGGACCTCATCGGCCGCCATTCGCTCGTGCTCGACGCCTGCCGCTTCGTCGTCCTCGACGAGGCCGACGAGATGCTCGACCTCGGCTTCCTCGAGGACGTCGAGAGGATCCTGCGGCTGACCCCCAACAGCCGCCAGACGGCGCTGTTCAGCGCGACGATGCCGCCGCCGATCCGCAGGCTCGCCGACAACTACCTCTACAACCCCGAGCACGTCGAGGTGCAGTCCGCGACGCTGACCGTCGACACCGTCGAGCAGTTCCAGGTGACGGTGAAGACCGCCGACAAGGCCGACAAGCTCGTCGAGGTGCTCGAGGCAGAGCGGCCCGAGCAGGCAATCGTCTTCGTGCGCACGAAGATCCGCACCGACCAGCTCTACAAGAAGATGCGCGACCGCGGCTTCAACGTGAAGGCGCTGCACGGCGACATGACGCAGGGCGCGCGCGACGGCGTCATGCTCGGCTTCAAGGGCGGTCGCGTGCCGATCCTCGTCGCGACCGACGTCGCCGCCCGCGGCCTGGACATCTCGACGGTCACCCACGTCATCAACTTCGACGTGCCGCGCTCGCCCGACGTCTACGTGCACCGCATCGGCCGCACGGGCCGCGTCGGGCGCTCGGGGCGCGCGATCACGTTCGTCGAGCCGCGCCAGGCGAAGGAGCTCGAGGCGATCGAGCGCCACATCGGCATCAGCATCGCGCCGTGGCAGGCGGGCGCCCACGTCGAGCCGGCGAAGGTGATCGAGCGCCCGCGCCGCCATAGCAAGCCGCACGTCTCGCGCAACGGCGACGAGGACTACGCGAAGCTCATCGTCGCCGGCGGCCGCGCGGCGGGAATCGAGGTCGCCGACCTCGTCAGCGCCGTCACGCATGCCGCCGATATCGACGGCGAGGCGGTCCGCGACGTGAAGGTCCTCGAGCACTTCGCGTTCCTCTCGGTGCCTGCGCCGGACGCGCGCCGGATCGCGGCAGCGGTCGACGGCGAGCGCGTGCGCGGTCGACGGATCCGCGTCGAGCCGGCGAAGGTCTGACCAAGTGGCCACGCGCGAGCGCAACGTGCTCGGCGGGCCGCTCGAGCCCTGCGGCACCGACCCGATGACCGGGTTCTACCGCGACGGCTGCTGCAGCACCGGGCCGGAGGACCGCGGCAGCCACACGATCTGCGCCGTGGTGACCGAGGAGTTCCTCGACCACCAGCGCGGCATCGGCAACGACCTCACCACGCCGATGCCCCTGTACCGCTTCCCCGGCCTCGTGCCCGGCGACCGCTGGTGCGTCACCGCCGTGAACTGGCTGCGCGCCCACCACGACGGCGCGGCGGCCTACGTCGTGCTCGCCTCGACGCACGAGCGCGCGCTGGACGTCGTACCGCTCGAGGCGCTGCGCGAGCACGCCGTCGACGTTCCGTCCGACCCCGGCATGCTGTCCGACTGACCCTCTGCGGCACCGGCGCGCAACTCCCCGGCGGCGTGCGCGTTACCCTCTCCTGACGTGGCGTTGCTGCTCAAAGACCGCGAGGCGGCCCCGGGGGCCGGCGGACCGCCGCCCGACGGCGCCGTCGCGACGACCGCCCCGGACTTCGCGTGCGAGACCTGCGGCGCGGCGATGGCGAGCGGGCAGGACTGGTGCCTGGAGTGCGGGACGGCCGCTCCCGGGCGGCTCGGTGCGCGCCCTGGCTGGCGCGCGGCGTTCACGGTCGTCGGCCTGACGAGCCTGCTGCTGCTGTGCGCGGTCGTCGCCGCGTACGCCGCGCTGACGAGCGACGCCGAGCGCACCGCGCAGGCGCCGCCGCCCGCGTCGGCCGATCCGATCACCGCCCAGACCCCCGGCGGCGCCGCGCCCGCGACGATGCCCGGGACGGTCGTCCAGCCCGGCGCGACCGGACCCAACACGAC
>DASZOA010000286.1:0-1789 GCA_035551055.1 Solirubrobacteraceae bacterium | reverse complement strand
TCAGCCAGGCGTAGCGCGCCGCGGCGCTCGCGTCGGCGCCCGCCTCCTCGTCGACGACGGCGCCGGCGAGCACCCCGACGTCGTCGGCGGGCACGGGCTCGAAGTAGCGGTCCAGCAGGTCCGGCGGAGGCGTGACGTCGGCGTCGAGGAAGACGATCCAGGGCGCCGCGTGCCGCTCCGCTCCGCGATTGCGGGCGTGGTAGGAGGTCTGCAGGTCGCCGGCGGCGAGGATCTCGACGTGCCCCCGCTCGGCGTCCCGCGCCTGCCGCCGGTTGTCGGCGATCGTCACGCTGTCACCGGCCTCGACGCGGAGCGCCGCAAGCCGCGCCGCGACGAGCTCGAGCTGCTCGTCCGAGCCGCGAAACGGCAGCACGACGTCGACCGCAGGGCGCCCGCTCACCGCAGGCAATCTACGGCGCCCCGCCCGCGCCCGCGGCGTGTTCCTATACTGGCCCGTCCCGGGGGCGTAGCTCAGTTGGTTAGAGCGCCGGCCTGTCACGCCGGAGGTCGCGGGTTCGAGTCCCGTCGCTCCCGTATCGACGAAGCCCCGCACCAGTCGGGGTCTCCACTTTCCTCGAGGCGTTTCGTCGACTCGCTCGAGCTCGACACAGCGAGGATCTCGACCGCGAGGAGATCGTCGTGCGCCGCGCACCGGCCGACGACGGCGCCGGCGGGCGGAGGCCTGATCGCGGTCCTCAGCGCATGCGTCGCGACGGCCAAGCGCCGTCCCGCCCGATCCGCTGCTGCACCCAATCGTGGGGCCGTACTCACTGGCCCGTGTACGTCGACTCCTGGGCGCTCGGCCGCGTGCTGCCGAGAGCCGCACGCCGAGCTGATCCGCGCCGCGCCGGCCGCGTACGACGCCTCGTGGTCGAGCTTCGCGCCGCTGACGGGTGATCGAGTGACACCTCTATGGGCGCACGCGGCCGAGTTGTCGCTCGATCCCACATCTCATGCGCGACTGACACCCGGCGCCAAAAGCGACCGCGAGGTGTCACTCGAGCATGCACGTGTCGCTCCGGCGATCCGACCGCTCCTCGTTGATGGCCGTACCCAGCCAATCGCGCACACGCGCACGCCCAGCCCGACCGCGACCGCGACCCACGCCCGTCACACCCTCGTCCGCGCCGGCGCAACCCGGGAGCCCTTCCCGCCGACACGCTAGCCACGCGCTGCAAGGCGCTGCTGGCGAAGTTTCCGCGTGCGCTGCCGGGAGCGGGATCGCGCGAGCGCCGGCCGGCGACGATCCCGTTGGCCCGCGCCCTTATGCCTCCCTCGCGATGGCCTTACGCAAGCGCAGCCGCCGCCCGAACGGGCACCCCGCAAAGATCGCTGCACACCGCGAGCGCGAGCGCAGCCGGCTCGAGGGCGCGTACGACCCGCTGCGCCGCGCCGCCCGCCCGGCTGGGCCGGGAGGCCCGCCATGCTCGACGGCGCGCTCGAGGCCGAGCTGTGGGCTCGACGCTGCTGCAGCGATGCGGCCTGAGCGGCGGCGGCGGCAGACTCGATCGCGCACGGTCACGCCGCCGGGTGGCGCGGAGCTACGCGCCGCAGCAGCGCTTGTGCTTGCGCCCGCTGCCGCAGGGGCACGAGTCGTTGCGCCCGACGGGAGCGCCCCGGCGCTGCGGAACGGGGTCGCCGGCGGGCTCCGGCTGGCCGGTGGTGCGCGCGGATCCCTTGCCGAGCGCCCGCCAGCCGACCGGGTCGCTGGCGCGGGCGCGGGCGATCCGCCGGGCGGTGATGGCGCTCGCGCCGGCCCAATGTGCCGAGCACATGCGGCGCGCCGCAT
>DASZOA010000285.1:0-5371 GCA_035551055.1 Solirubrobacteraceae bacterium | reverse complement strand
GAGCTTGTGGGCGTGCTCGGGCGTCTCGTCGAGGAGGTTCTTCTCGCCGCCGATGCCGGTCGCCAGCGACATGACGATGTTCTCGCGGATCGGGTCGATCGGCGGGTTGGTGACCTGCGCGAAGAGCTGCTTGAAGTAGCTGAACAACGGCGGCCGGCGGTCCGACAGCACGGCGAGCGCGAGATCGTTGCCCATCGAGCCGACGGGCTCCTCGCCCTTGGAGGCCATCGGCGCGATCAGCACGCGCAGATCCTCCTGGGTGTAGCCGAAGGCGAGCTGGCGCAGGCGGGTCGGCTCGACGCCCGACTGCTTCGTCTGCGCGCGCGCGAGGTCCTCGAAGTGGATCGTGTTCTGCTCGAACCAGTCGCCGTAGGGACGCTGCGCGGCGACCTCGCGCTTGACTGCCTCGTCCTCGACGATGCGGTGGCGCTCGAGGTCGACGAGGAAGAGCTTGCCCGGCGCCAGGCGACCGAGGCGCTTGATGTTGGCGGCGTCGATCGGCAGCATCCCCGCCTCGGAGCCGAGCACGACCATGCCGTCGTGGGTCTCGACCCAGCGCCCGGGGCGCAGGCCGTTGCGGTCGAGCGTCGCGCCGACGACCGTGCCGTCGGTGAACGCGACCGCGGCGGGCCCGTCCCACGGCTCCATCAGGCACGAGTGGAACGCGTAGAAGCCCGTGAGGTAGTCCGGCAGGTCGTCGCGGTCGCGGTAGGCCTCGGGGATCATCATCATCACCGCGTGCGGCAGCGAGCGGCCGGCGAGCATGAGCAGCTCGAGCACGTTGTCGAACGTCGCCGTGTCGGAGTTGCCGGGCGTGACGATCGGCATGATCTTCTGCAGGTCCAGCCCGAAGAGCTTGGAGGCGAGCTGCGACTCGCGCGCCCGCATCCAGTTCACGTTGCCCATGAGCGTGTTGATCTCGCCGTTGTGGCAGATCACGCGGTACGGGTGGGCGAGCGGCCAGCTCGGGAAGGTGTTCGTCGAGAAGCGCGAGTGCACGAGCGCCATCGCGCTGGCCATCTTCGGATGGCTGAGGTCGGGGAAGAAGCCGCGCAGCTGGTCGGGGACGAGCATGCCCTTGTAGACGATCGTGCGCGAGGAGAACGAGGCGATGTAGAGGTCGGGCCCGGCGGCCAGCTCGCAGATCCGGCGGATGACGTAGAGCTTGCGCTCGAAGGCGTCGCGGTTGCTCTCGAAGCCGGGACCGGCCTCGACGACGAGCTGGCGCATGACCGGACGCGTCTCGTTCGACGTGCCGCCGACGTAGTCGGTGTCGACGGGGATGTCGCGCCAGCCCAGCACCCGCTGGCCCTCGACGCGGACGTTGAGCTCCAGCAGCGCCTCGAGCTTCGCCCGGCGCTCCTCGACCGTCGGCAGGAAGCAGACCGCGACCCCGTAGCGGCCGAGCTCGGGCAGCTCGAAGTCGACGACCGAGCGAAAGAACGCGTCGGGCATCTGGAGCAGCATCCCGGCGCCGTCGCCGGTGCGCGCGTCGGCGCCCGTTGCGCCGCGATGCGCGAGGTTCTCGACGGCCTGCAGGCCCTTCTCGACGACCTCGTGCGAGGGCACGTTGTCCAGCCGCGCGACGAGCGCCACGCCGCACGCATCGTGCTCGTAGCGTGGATCGTAGAGGCCTTCGGCCGTTGGCGGCGGGATCTTCGTGCTCATGGGAGTGCCTCCAAAGGCGGCGCGCTGGGCACTGTGAGGGCGTCACAAGGGTAGCAACGGGCCGCGCCGAAATCCCTCCCGGTGTCTGCGCCACGACGAACGGTGACGGTCCTCGCGGCCGGCGGCACGATCGCGATGGCGGGCGACCGCGCGACGCCGGCGCTCGACGCGGACGCGCTGCTGGCCGACGTGCCGGCGCTCGCCGACGTGGCGGGGCTGCGCGCTCGCTCGCTGACCGCGCTGCCGGGCGCCCACCTCGGGACCGCCGACGCGCTGGCGATCGCGCGCGCCGCGCTCGCCGAGGCCGAGGCCGGGCACGGCGTCGTCATCACGCACGGCACCGACACGCTCGAGGAGACCGCGGTGCTGTGCGACGTGCTCCACGGGCGCCCGGAGCCGATCGCGCTGACGGGCGCGATCCGCCCCGCGAGCGCGGCCGGAGCCGACGGGCCGGCGAACCTGCTCGACGCCGTCGCGGTCGCGCGCGCGCCGCAGTCGGACGGCCTCGGCGCGCTCGTCGTGTTCGCCGGCGAGGTGCACGCCGCGCGCGCCGCGCGCAAGGTCGCGTCGATCGCACCCGCCGCCTTCGGCTCGCCCGCGACCGGGCCGCTTGGCGTCGTCGCCGAGGGCCGCGTGCGGATCGCCGCGCGCCCGCTGCGCCCGGCGACGCCGCTCGCCACGCCGGCGGCGCTCGACGCGCGCGTGCCGATCGTGCCGACCTTCCTGGGCGACGACGGCGACGGGCTGCGGGCGGCGCTGCGCGACGGTGCCGACGCGATCGTCTTCGTGGCGCTCGGCGCGGGGCACGTCGCCCCGCCCGTGCTCGACGCGCTGCGCACGGCGGCCGCCGCAGTCCCGGTCGCGCTGACGGTCCGCCCCGAGCGCGGCCTGCTGCTGCACCGCACGTACGGCTTCGAGGGCGCCGAAGGCGATCTGCGGGCCAGCGGGGCGCTGCCGGCCGGGGGCCTGTCGCCGCAGGCGGCGCGGATCGTGCTGTTGGCCGCGCTCGGCGCCGGCGCCACCCGCGCGGCGCTGGCCGACGCGCTCGATCCCGAGCCCCCGTCCGCGTCGCGATCGCCGCGAGATTCGCCTGCGTAGGCCGCGTCGTGCGGCTTCGGGATCGATCGTCGCGGGCGCACCGCGGGCAACCCCGAGCGCCGCGATCGTCCATGCGTCGGGTCCGCGAGTGAAACCCCATCGGCGTGGGCACCATGGCCCCTGACGGCTCGGACGGAGCCGCACCGTCCATGTCCGAAGGGGTGACCGCCACGCCCGATCTTGAGCTCAAACTGCCGGCGCGCGCCGAGAACGTCGCGGTCGTCCGGCACGCGTTCGGCGGCTTCGCCGAGGCGGTGAGCGTCGACGAGCAGACGCTCGCCGACATCAAGCTCGCGATCACCGAGGCATGCACGAACGTCGTCATGCACGCCTACGAGGACCACGAGGACGGCGACCTCGAGGTCGACGCCACGATCGACGACGACCGGCTGATGGTCGTCATCCGCGACAACGGCCGCGGCATCGTTCCGCGGCCCGACTCGCCCGGCCTCGGGCTCGGCCTGCCGCTCATCGCCACGCTCGCCGAGACGCTCGAGCTCGGCACGGACATCGCCGAGCGCACCGAGGTCCGGATGACGTTCCGGCTCGACGAGGACGACGACGAGCCGTGACCCTCGGCTCCGATCGCGTCTACAACCGGGCGTGGGTCGGCGTCGCGAGCGGCCCGCTCAGCGCACCCGTGCTCGGCCGCGTCGTCGGGATGCTCGCGGCGCGCTCGGACTGCCCGATCGACCGGCTGGACGACGCGCTGCTCGTCGCCGACGCCGTCGCCGCCAAGGCCGGATCGTTCAGCGAGGAAGGGCGCGTCAGCGTGCAGGTCGTCGCGCGCGTCGGGTCGGTCGAGATGCACGTCGGCCCGCTGCGCTCGGGCGGCGCCGAAGGCCTCATCGCGTCGGCGGCGCTCCCCGGCGTCGGAAACGTCCTCGAACGGGTAGCGGATGAGCTCGAGCGACAGGACTCCGGCGACGACGACGACGACGAGTACCTTCTGATCCGCCTCGACTTCGACGCGCAGCGCCCGACCACGATCGACAGGATGGAGTCCGATGTCACCTGAGTTCGCGATCATCGAGCATTCGATCGACGCGGAGCGTCACGTGCTGGCGGTCCGCGGTGAGATCGACCTGTTCACGGCCCCCGAGCTCAAGCAGGTGCTGGCCGAGTCGATCGAGGGCGGGCGGGTCCGACTCGTCGTCGACCTGACCGACACGACGTTCCTGGACTCGACGGCGCTCGGCGTGCTGATCGGCGCCGTCAAGCGCCTGCGCTCGCGCGACGGCGCGCTGGCGATCGTCAACGTCGACGAGAACATCGCCAAGACCTTCGAGATCACGGGGCTCGATCAGATCTTCACGATCGTGCCGACGCGCGACGAGGCCGTCGAGGCCGTCGATCCCGCGCGCGACGGCGCGCCCTGAGCGCTATTCCTCGAGCAGCTCGAGCACCGCTTGCTCGACCGGGCCCTGGATCGCGGTGGCACCCGGCTCGGCGCCGATGAGCTCCAGCGCCGGCCTGATCGTCTGCCCGTCGCGGTAGCGATCGAAGATCCGCGGATCGATGTAGGAGTTGCGTGCGACCGTCGGCGTGTTGCCGAGGTAGAACGCAACCTCCTTGACGGCGCGGACGATCGCACGCTTGCGCGCCGCCCGGCTGAGCTGCTCGGGCTGATTGACGGCGAGCCCGACCGCCGCGAGCACCGTCGCCCCCCACGTGCGGAAGTCCTTGGCGGAGATGTCGCGGCCGGTGGCCGCCTTCAGGTAGGCGTTGATGTCCGGTGAGCGCACGTCGCACCACCGGCCCGCGCACTTGTAGGCCAGCAGCTCCTCGCCGCCGGTGCGCCGGCGCTTGAGCGTTCGGATGATCGCCGCGACCTCCGGATCGACGATCGCCTGCACGCGGCGCTTGCGCTCCTTGGCGACGTAGTCGAAGCAGATCGTCTCGCCGGAGATCGTGACGTGGCACTTGAGCATCGTCGCCAGGCCGTAGGTGTCGTTCGTGACCTTGTACTCCTCGGAGCCGATCCGGAAGAAGCCGCGGTCGAGCAGGCGCGTCGCGCACGCCAGCACCTGCTCGCGCGACATGTCGCCGAGGGCGATGTCGTGGTCGACGACCTCCCGCAGCGCCTGCAGCGACTTCGCGAAGGCGATCATGTCGTCGAACTTCTCCTGGTCGCGGCGCTCGCGCCAGCGGGGGTGGTAGAGGTACTGCTTGCGCCCGCGCGCGTCGATGCCGGTCGCCTGGATGTGCCCGAACGGGTCCGGCGAGATCCAGACGTCCTTCCATGCCGGCGGGATCACGAGCGCCGTGATGCGCGCGACCACCTCGGCGTCGGTGATCCGCTCACCCACCTCGTCGAGGTACAGAAAGCCCTTGCCGCAGCGCCGGCGCGCGTAGCCCGGGGCGCCGAGATCCGAGCGGCGCAGTCGCCGCTGGCGGCTCGGGCTGACGGTCGCGGTGGCCATCGGCGCCGAGCGTTGGTACCCGGCGTCCCGGCGCGCTAACGCTTCGACGTCGCCTTCTTGGCCGACGACTTCTTCGCGGACGCCTTCTTTGCGGGCGCCTTGGGCTTGGGCTGCGCGCCGCCGTCGCCGTCGCGCGCCTTGACCGCATCGAGGCTCGCCTTCAGCGCCGACATGAGGTCGGG
>DASZOA010000284.1:0-4477 GCA_035551055.1 Solirubrobacteraceae bacterium | reverse complement strand
TCGGCGCGCACGAGCACGCGCCGCGGCGCGTCGCCGGGCTCGATCGCGGCGATGCCGAAGCTCGCCGTCGTGCGCAGCTCCTGGCCGCCGGTGATGTAGACGCGCTCGCGGATTGTCTTGGCGATCCCCTCGGCGACGCGGCGCGCCTGCTCGCGGGTCGCGCGCGGCAGGAGGATGGCGAACTCGTCGCCGCCCAGCCGCGCGACGAAGTCGCTGCGCCGCACGCGGCTGCGCAGGGCGTCGGCGACGTCCTTGAGCAGCTCGTCGCCGACGCTGTGCCCGAACGAGTCGTTCGTCGACTTGAAGTCGTCGAGGTCGAGCAGGATCAGGCACGCACGGTGGCCGTAGCGCTCGGCGAGGGCGAGCTGCTGGGCGAGCTCGTGCTCCAGCCGGCGGCGGTTGAGCAGCCCGGTGAGCGCGTCGTGGTCGGCGAGATGCTGGAGCTGGTCGAGCGTGCGCTGACGCTCGGTCACGTCCTCGACCTGGGCGATGAAGTAGTCCGGCGATCCGGCCGTGCCGGGCACGAACGACAGGCTGACGTTGACCCAGAGGAGGTGCCCGTCGGCGTGCACGAAGCGCTGCTGGCGCTGGAAGCTGCGGCGGCTGCCCTCGCGCAGCTGGCGCACGAGGTGCGCGTCGGTGCCGCGATCCTCCTCGTAGGTGAGCGCTCGCAGGCCGAGCCGCAGCACCGTCTCGCGGGGATGGCCGACGATCTCGCACAGCGCGGCGTTGACGTCGAGGAAGGCGTGGTCGAGCGTGACGATCGCCATGCCGATCGGCGCGCTGTCGAAGCTCGAGCGAAATCTGTCGATCGCCTCCCGCGCCTCGTCGCGCAGGCGCGCGTTCAGCCGTGCGGCGACGATCGCGACCGCGCCGACGAGCGCGACGACGGCGGTGTAGGCCGCGCCGGGCTCGCCGGCGAGCGCGGCGACGAGCTGCGCGGCGGCGACGGCGGCGACGGCGAGCAGGACCAGCGCCGCGTCCTCGTAGAGCGCGAGCAGCGCGAGCGCGAGGAAGGGGTGCGACCAGGCCGCCGTCGCGCCATCGGACAGCTCGACGAACCCGAGCGACCCGGCGAGCAGGCCCAGCGCGACGACCGTGGCGCGCAGGCGGCGCGGCAGCGCGCGCAGATGTGCGAGCGCGGCCGGCGCGGCGACCGCCGCGGCGTACGGCAGCAGCGCGGCGGCGGGCTGCGCGCGCGCCGCGGCGAGCGCGGCCAGCGCGACGACGTGCGCCCAGAGGATCGCGCGCAGCCGGCGCTGGCGCTCGTCCCAGACGTCGTCTGGGAGGCCGGCGCGGCGTGAGCTCCTGAAGCGAAGGCGCACCATCATGGACGAATCGGCAGATCGGCGGCGCGACTGTAGGGCAAACCCGGGTTTCGCCCGCCCGCCGCGCCGGGGATTGAAAGCATGATGAGACGACCGCCTCCCCGCGGCTTCAGCGAGCAGATCGGCGCGCTCGACACGCTCGACGCGCCCGGCAAGGCGATCGCCAAGCAGGTCCGCAACGTGCTCCCCGCGGGCGGCGGCGTCAAGGACGTCGTGAGCGGCACCTGGCTCGGCCACCCGCTGCACCCGCTGCTGACCGACGTCCCGATCGGCGCCTGGACGAGCGCGACGCTGCTGGACCTCGTCGGCGGCCGCACGAGCCGTCCCGCCGCCCGCAAGCTGATCGGCATCGGTCTCGTCGCGGCGGGGCCGACCGCGCTGACGGGCGCGACGGACTGGGCCGACAGCGAGCCGGCGGACGACCACGTGCGCCGGGTCGGCGTCGTGCACGCGGCCGCCAACGTCGCCGCGCTTGCGCTCTACGGCGCCTCGTTCGCCGCCCGCCGGCGCGGCGCGCACGCCGGTGGCGTGCTGCTCGGCCTGGCGGGCGCGGGCGCCATGCTCGCCGGCACCTACCTCGGCGGCGATCTCGCCTTCGCGCGCGGCGTCGGCGTCAACGAGACGCTGTTCGACGACGAGCCGGCGGACTGGACGCCGGTGCTCGACGCCAGCATGCTCGTCGACGGCCGCCCGATGCACGCGCTCGCCGGCGCGCGCGAGCTGGTCATCGTCAAGCGCAACGGCACGATCCACGCGCTCGCCGACCGCTGCTCGCACCGCGGCGGGAGGCTGCACGAGGGCGAGCTCGCGGGCGACTGCATCGCCTGTCCGCTGCACGGGACGCACTTCCGCCTCGACGATGGCTCGGTCGAGCGCGGGCCGTCGGCGTACCCGCAGCCGGTCTACGAGGCGCGCGTCAACGACGGCCGCGTCGAGGTCCGCGCCGCCGCGTAGGCGCCGGCGTCCGCCGAGCCCTCGAGGACCGCGGCGCGCATCGGCATCCTCGGCGACCTATCGTGCTGACCATGGGGTTGGGGTCGACCACCGAGCCGCTGCGCGCGGAGCTGTCCGCGGCGCTGCCCGAGCGGCCGTTCACGGTGCGCTTCTGGGACGGCAGCGCACTGCCCTCGACGTCCGGCGACGGGCCGGTCTTCAGCGCCCGCTCGCCGCGCGCGGTCGCGCACGCCCTGCTCGCGCCGGGCGAGCTCGGTCTTAGCCGCGCCTACGTCTCGGGCGAGCTCGAGGTCGACGACGTCGACGCGGCGCTGGCGCTGCTGTACGACTGGAAGCCGCCGCCGATCGACCGGGCCGCGCGCCGCCGGCTGCTGCTCGGCGCCGTCCGCGCCGTCGGCGCGATGCGCCCGCCGCGGCCGCCCGCGGTCGAGCTGCGCCCGCGCGGCCGACGCCACAGCGCCGAGCGCGACCGGCGCGCCGTGCGCCACCACTACGAGGTCTCCAACGACTTCTTCGCGCTGTTCCTCGACGCGTCGATGACGTACTCGTGCGCGATCTTCGAGGACCCGTCGCGCGACGACGAGCCGCTGGAGCGCGCGCAGGAGCGCAAGCTCGAGCTCGTCTGCACGAAGCTCGCGCTGCGCGCCGGCGAGCGCGTGCTCGACGTCGGCTGCGGCTGGGGCAGCTTCCCGATCCACGCCGCGGCGCGGCACGGCGTGTCGGTGGTCGGCATCACGCTGTCCGAGCAGCAGGCGGCGCTGGCGCGCGAGCGCGCCGCCGCGGCGGGGGTCGCCGATCGCGTCGAGATCCGCGTCGCGGACTACCGCGAGACGCGCGGCGAGCGCTTCGACGCGATCGCGAGCATCGGGATGGTCGAGCACGTCGGCTCCGTCCAGCTGGACCGCTACGCGGCGACGCTGGCCGGGCTGCTCGCCCCCGGCGGGCGCCTGCTCAACCACGGGATCGCGCGCCTGCGCCACGGCGAGCCCGAGGCGGGCCCGTTCTCCGAGCGCTACGTCTTTCCCGACGCGGCCCCGATGCACCTCTCGCGCGTTCTGCTCGCGCTCGAGCGGGCGGGCTTCGTCTGCGAGCACGTCGAGGGGTTCGCCGAGCACTACGCGCGCACGCTGGCGCACTGGGCGGCGCGGCTGGACGCCAACGCCGCCGAGGCGGAGCGGCTTGCCGGCGCGCAGCGGATGCGCGTCTGGCGGCTGTACCTGCGGGCCGCGCGCAGCGGCTTTCAGACCGGCTTCACCTCGGTCTACCAGGTGCGCTGCCGGCGCGCGTGACGCGCTGCGACGGGTCTGTGGCGCGCATGCGGCGCGCGAGGACGCGGTCAGGCGCCCAGCTGGCCGGGCGGCGCGAGCTCGATCGCGACGTGGCGCTGGCCGCCGGCGAGCGGCCGGCGCCACGGCCCGTCGCCCTCCAGCTCGCCGCCGCGGTCGAGCAGCAGCGCGGCCAGGCAGCGCGCGTCCTCCAGCGGCTGCGGAGGCGAGCGGTAGCTGCGCGTGGGGCGGCCGGTCAGCGGGCCGTTGACGCGGTCGTCGACGACGACGCAGTACAGCGGGCCGAGCGTGAGCTCGAGCTGCTCGCCCTCGTCCGCGCGTGCGTCCATGCGCTCAAGCTAGACCCTCCCGGCCGGGAACGCCGGCGAGCCCGGACCGCGGGGGCTTGGGACGTTGCGTCCATGTCGTGGACGCTCAAGCCACAACCCCCCGACCGCGCTCCCTGATCGCCACCAGAGCGACGCCGGCCGCCGCCGGCGATCAGGCCGCGGCCGCGGGCTTCGCCGCCCGCTGGCCACCGGCCAGCTTCTCGCGCTGGCGCTCGGGCGGGATCCGCACGACGTTGCGCGCGATGCCGACCTTCTCGAGCAGCCAGATCAACGCCGCCGACAGGTCGATCTCGAAGCGCCCCAATCCCTGGCGCGCCGAGCGCGGGAACGCGTGGTGGGTGTGGTGCCAGGACTCGCCGAACGTCGGCACGGCAAGCCACGCGACGTTCGTCGAGCGGTCCGCGATGTCGAACCGCCGGCGTCCGAAGAAGTGGCAGATGGAGTTGATCGACCACGTCACGTGGTGGATGAAGAAGATCCGCACGAAGCCGGCCCACAGCAGCGTCCACAGCGCCGCGGTCAGCGAGAAGCCGTGCAGGACGAAGCCGGCCACGAACGGGATCAGCAGGCTCAGGCCGAC
>DASZOA010000283.1:0-1805 GCA_035551055.1 Solirubrobacteraceae bacterium | reverse complement strand
CGTAGTGATCGGGACGGGCTTTGGCGGGACGATCAGCGCGCTGTCGCTGGCGCGCGCCATGAAGGCCCGCAAGCAGCCGGGGACCGTGTTGATGCTCGAGCGCGGGACGTGGTGGTCGACGCCGGTCGAGACGGTGGCGGACAAGTCGCTGGGGGCGCGCAAGCTGCTCGAGGACAACGGTCAGCCGGTGCAGCTGTGGTCCTCGGCCGAGCACTTCAAGGGCTTTGTCGACATCTTCACGCGTTGCCTTCGCCGCAAGGGCAACGAGGACGGGTTGTATGAGCTGACGACGTTCGGTCGCCGCGGGCTCTTCGGCGCGCTGGCGAAGAACGACGGCATCTCGGTGCTGCGCGCCAGCGGCGTCGGCGGCGGCTCGCTGGTGTACGCGAACGTCACGATCCAGCCGCCGGACTTCGTGCTCGACGATCCGCGCTGGCCGCAGTGGGACAAGGCCGAGCGCGATCATCTGTTCGAGACGGCGCGCGAGGCGATCGGCACGGGCGTGCTGTGGGCGCTGCATCGCAACGACCCCAGCGCCGACCCCGGGAAGGTGCCGGGGAAGATCAACACCGGCCTGAGCCGGATCGCGACCCGCTCGGCCGGGATCGATGCCCGGTTCGCCGTCGGCGCGCACGGCAACCATCACCTCGATCCACGGCACTCGCTGGACCTGCCGGGCGCCGCGCCCGACGCCGTCGATGCGAAGAACGGCTTGTGGCTCGATCGCGCGCGCGTCTTTCAGACGGCGCTGAGCGACCTGACGTCGGACTACGGGACGGTGCAGTCGTCGATCAACGACTTCGGGCCCGAGGGGCCGCAGCTGTTCAACAATCACCCCCAGAACTACTGCGAGCGCCAGGGGCGCTGCATCGTCGGCTGCCTGCCGGGCGCGCGTCACACGCTCAACAAGCAGCTGATGAAGGCGATCTACGCACCGCCGAGCAAGCCGCCCACGCCGCTCGCCGGCATCCTCGAGGTTCGCGCCCTGTGCGAGGCGCAGACGATTCAAGCTCTACCCGGCGGCGGCTACGAGGTGCGCTACCTGCAGCGCGACAGGGACGACCCGAAGCGCACGGCCGAGGTCGTCGTCAGCGCCCGACGGGTCGTCCTGGCCGCCGGCACGATCGGCACGAACGAGCTGTTGCTGCGCTCGCGTGCGGCCGGCGCGCTGCCCGGCCTGAGCGCGCGGCTCGGCACCGGCTTCTCGACCAACGGCGACTCCCTGCAGTTCCTGGAGAAGACCAAGGAGCGCGTCAGCCTCACGCGCGGGCCGGTCACCACCTCGTTCGGGCACTTCGACGCCGACCCGGCCAGCTTCCACACGATCGAGGACAACGGCATCCCACGCGCCTTCGCCGCCCTCGCCGGCCACGGCGTGCCGCTCGTCCGCTCGCTGTCCAAGGGCCGTCAGCCGAGGCTGTTCGTGCTGCACGCGATCGCGCGCTACCTCGCCGGGCGCGTCCCGGCCGCGCTGCGAGCGCTGCTGCGCAACGCGTCGACGCGCCAGGACGAGTTCGCCTCCGAAGACGAGCAGCTTTCGAACATGATGTGCGTCGCGACGATGGGCCGCGAGGCCAGCATCGGCGAGCTTCGCCTCGGCGCCGGGCGCGACACGACGCTGCGCGCCGCCCGCGCCGACGGCAAGGCGTTCAAGGACGACCCCGTCTACGCCGCGACCGACGCCAGCCTCGCCAAGCTTGCGCACAAGCTCACCGGCGACCCCGGCGCGACGTTCATCAACCCGTTCACGACGAGCGCGCTCGGCGCCGTCGGTGCGCAGTCGATCACGCTGTCGCACCCGCTCG
>DASZOA010000282.1:0-2705 GCA_035551055.1 Solirubrobacteraceae bacterium | reverse complement strand
CGCCCCCCGACGACCGCGACCAGGCCCGCCGCGCAGGCCGCCGCCAGCGCGAGCGCCGCCGGCCACGGCACGGCGCGGGCGGCGGCGGCGAGCCCGGCGCCCGCCAGCGCGCAGCCGAGCGGCAGCGCGGCGAGGAGGTTGCGGGTGATGAGGTGATCCTCGCCGACGAGCGCCGCGAGCACCGGCAGCACGAGCGCGGCGGCCGTGATCGCGGCGAGCCGCGCGGCGCCGTCGCGCGCCTGTCGCGGGGCCGGCGGGCGCCCGGTCAGCAGCCCGGCGAGGCCGGCGAACGCGACCACCGCGGCGAGCGCCGAGACGGCGATGAGCAGCGGCTCGACCGGCGCGTCGTACCCGACGAGGAACTGCTTGGGGACCTGGGCCAGCCGGGTCGCCAGCGCGCTGTCGCCGATGAATGCGGCCGTGTCGTTGGCGCGCTGGCCGAGCGCGAGCGGGGCCAGCGCGGCGGCCGCCGCGGCCGGCGGCACGAGCGCGGCGGCGCGCTCGCGCGGCCCGGGCGCGCGCAGCGCGAGCCAGAGCGCCTGCGGCGCGACGAGGAACGCCGCGTAGTAGTGCGTGGCGAGCGCGAGCGCCGCGACGGCGCCCCAGGCCAGCAGCCGGCCGGCCTCGCGCGGGCGCTCCAGCGCGCGTAGCCACAGCAGCGTCGCCAGCGCGCCGAGCAGCGCCAGCAGCGCGTAGGCGCGCGCCTCCTGGCTGAACCACACGAGCATCGGGTTGACCGCGACGAGCGCCGCCGCGGCGAGCCCGGCGCGCTCGCCGCCGAGCCGCCGGCCGAGCGCCCAGGCGACGGCGACCGTCGCGGTCCCGAGCAGCGCCGACAGCGAGCGCATGCCCGCCTCACCGGTGCCCAGCAGCTGCGTCCACAGCCAGGCGAGGACGTAGTACAGCGGCGGCGAGGACTCGCTGTCGGGGATCGCCCGCAGCATCGAGCCGAGGTCCATCCGCAGCAGCCGCGCGGTGACCGCCTCGTCGTACCACAGGCTCTGCGCGTCGAGCGTGCCGAATCGCAGGGCTGCGCCGGCGGCGAGCACCAGCCACAGCGCGCTCGCGCGCCGGCTCACAACGGGATGTTGCCGTGCTTGCGCTTGGGGCGCTCGACGCGCTTGGTCTGCAGGGCCTCGAGCGCGGCGATGAGCTTCGGCCGCGTCTCGTGCGGGATGATCACGTCGTCGACGTAGCCGCGCTCGCCCGCGGCGTACGGGTTGGCGAAGCGGGCGCGGTAGTCGTCCATGAGCCGCTCGCGGCGGTCCTCGGGCGTCGGCGACCCGGCGATGTCGCGGCGGTAGATGATGTTCACCGCGGCCTCCGGGCCCATCACCGCGACCTCGGCGGTCGGCCAGGCGATGTTGAGGTCCGCGCCGATGTGCTTGGAGGCCATCACGACGTAGGCGCCGCCGTAGGCCTTGCGCGTGATGATCGTGATCTTCGGCACCGTCGCCTCCGCGAACGCGTACAGCAGCTTGGCGCCGTGGCGGATGATCCCGTCCCACTCCTGCGTCGTGCCGGGCAGGAAGCCGGGCACATCGCAGAACGCCAGCAGCGGGACGTTGAAGGCGTCGCAGGTGCGCACGAAGCGCGCCGCCTTGACGCTCGCGTCGATGTCCAGCACGCCGGCCATGCTCGCCGGCTGGTTTCCGACGATCCCGACGGCGCGGCCGTCGAGCCGCGCGAAGCCGCAGACGATGTTCCTCGCGAACTGCTCGTGGACCTCGTAGAACTCGCCGTCGTCGACGATCATCCGCACCGCGACGCGCATGTCGTAGGGCTTGTTCGGGTTGGCCGGCACCACCTCGTCGAGCTCGGGGTCCATCCGCAGCGGGTCGTCGCTCGCCAGCACGCGCGGCGTCAGCTCGAGGTTGTTGGACGGCAGAAAGCTCAGCAGGTAGCGCGCGTCCTGCAGGCACGCCTCCTCGTCCTCGCACGCGAAGTGCGCCACGCCCGACTTCTCGCTGTGCGCGTCCGCGCCGCCGAGCTGCTCGAAGTCGACGTCCTCGCCGGTGACCGTGCGGATCACGTCGGGGCCGGTGATGAACATGTGCGACGTGCCCTTGACCATGTAGACGAAGTCCGTGATCGCGGGCGAGTAGACCGCGCCGCCGGCGCACGGCCCCATGACGAGGCTGATCTGCGGGATGACGCCCGAGCAGTTGACGTTGCGCATGAACACCTCGCCGTAGGCGCCGAGCGACACGACGCCCTCCTGGATCCGCGCGCCGCCCGAGTCGTTGATGCCGATCACCGGGCAGCCGATCTTCGCGGCCAGGTCCATGACCTTGCAGATCTTCTCGGACATCACCTCGCCCAACGAGCCGCCGAAGACCGCGAAGTCCTGCGAGAAGACGCACACGCGGCGCCCGTCGACGGTGCCGTGCCCGCTGACGACGGCGTCGCCCCAGGGGCGCTTGCGCTCCATGTCGAAGTCGTGCGTGCGGTGGCGCGCGAACGGGTCGAGCTCCTGGAAGGAGCCGTCGTCCAGGAGCTTGTGGATGCGCTCGCGCGCGCTCAGGCGGCCGCGGTCGTGCTGCTTGCGCTCGGACTCGCGCTCGCTGCGGCCGGTCGCCTCGCGCAGCTCCTGCAGCTGCGCGAGCTTCATCTCGTACGTCACCGGTGCCTTCTGGCGCCTGGACATCGCCGCGAAGGGTAGTGCGCCCGGCGCTCGCCTCGCCCCGGGACGCGGTGCCCGGGGC
>DASZOA010000281.1:0-5914 GCA_035551055.1 Solirubrobacteraceae bacterium | reverse complement strand
GCTCGTCCTCCGCGAGGCGCCCGAGGTGTGGCCCGAGGCAGACGGTCTGCAGGTACGCGCGCGGCTCGTCGGGGACCACGGGCCACGCCTGAAGCCAGCAGCGCGCCTCCTCGAACCCGGCCGCGCGCAGGCGCGCCTGCGTCTGCTCGGGTCCGGCGAAGTTCCAGGGCCGCGCCCAGCCTGCGAAGCGGTGGCCGAGGCCCGTGTCCGCGGCAGCCCGCAGAGCCGCGGCCTGCACGCCGGCGACGTTGCCCTCGCCCCCGCACTGGGCGCTCATCCGCCCGCCCGGGCGCAGCGCCGCCGCGAGGCGGGCGAACAGCGCCTCGTGGTCGAGCACCCAGTGAAAGGTCGCGTTGGAGAAGACCGCGTCGACCTGGTCGCCGGCCCCGAGCCGCAGCTCGGCGAGGTCGGCCCGGCGGACGTCGGCGCGCGGCTCGTCGCGCAGCTCCTCGCGGGCGCGGTCGACCATCTCCGGCGAGTCGTCGACAGCGATGACGCGCCCACACGGCAGCCGCTCGAGCAGCAGCCGCGTGACGCGGCCCGAGCCGCAGCCGGCGTCCAGCACGGTCTCGTCGCCGGCCAGCTCGAGGCGGTCGAGGACCGCCCCGGCCATGGCGACCTGCGGGCCGGAGACGCGGTGGTAGGCGGCGGCGTCCCAGTCGCGTACGCGCGCCACGGGGCTACAGCGCCGTGGTGACCGGGCCCGGGCGCTCGCGCTCGCGCTCGTAGGCGGCGATCGCCTCCTCCTGCTGGAGCGTCAGCGCGACGTCGTCGAGGCCGTTGAGCAGGCGGTGCTTGGTCTGCGGGTCGATCTCGAAGCGAGCGACGGTGCCGGCGAAGCGCACCTCCTGCGCCTCGAGGTCGATCTCGGCCTGGTGGGCGGGATCCAATCGCATCAGCGCACGCACCTCGTCCTCGGAGAGCGCGATCGGCAGCAGCCCGATCTTCGTGCAGTTCGAGTGGAAGATGTCGGCGAACGAGGGCGCGACGATCGCCCGAAAGCCGTAGTCCTGCAGCCCCCACGGGGCGTGCTCGCGGCTGGACCCGCAGCCGAAGTTGCGCCCGGTGACGAGGATCGGGTTGCGCGGCAGCTCCCAGCCGGGCTCCTTGGCCCAGTCGTGAAACAGGAACTCGCCGAAGCCCGTGCGCTCGACGCGCTTGAGGAACTGCTTGGGCATGATCTGGTCGGTGTCCACGTCGGCGCGGTCGAGCACGCTGACCGGACCGCTGATCGTCGAGATCGGCTCCATGGTGGTCACCTCCGCGAGGCGTCCGGCCCCGCGTTCTCAACGTGCCTGCCGGCGTCCGGCCGCCAGAAACCGTCCCTGATGTCCACGAAGCGGCCGGCGACCGCCGCGGCGGCCGCCATCTGCGGCGAGACGAGATGCGTGCGCCCGCCGCGACCCTGGCGGCCCTCGAAGTTGCGATTCGACGTCGACGCGCAGCGCTCGCCGGGCGACAGCGTGTCGGGGTTCATCCCCAGGCACATCGAGCAGCCCGCCCCGCGCCAGTCGAAGCCGGCCGCCCGGAAGATCTCGTCCAGGCCCTCGCGCTCGGCCTGGGCCTTCACCTGCGCCGAGCCGGGCACGACCATCGCGTGCACGCCGTCGGCGACCGTGCGGCCCTTGACGACCTCGGCGGCGACGCGCAGGTCGCCGATCCGGCTGTTCGTGCAGGAGCCGATGAAGACCCGGTCCAGCGCGATCTCCTGAATCGGCGTGCCCGGCGCGAGGCCCATGTAGGCCAGCGCGCGCTCGTGGCCGTCGCTCGCCGGTTCGGGAACGACGTCGGCGACGCCGGCGACCATGTCGGGCGCGGTCCCCCACGTCACCTGCGGGCTGATCGCGCCGGCGTCGACGGTGATCTCGCGCGCGAATGTCGCGCCCGCGTCGGTGCGCAGCCGCCGCCACTCGTCGGGCACCTCGATGCCGGCGTGCTCGGCGACCCAGGCGAACGTGGTCTCGTCGGGCGCCACCATCCCGGCGCGGCCGCCGCCCTCGATCGTCATGTTGCAGACCGTCATCCGGCCCTCCATCGACAGCGACTCGATCGCCGCTCCCGCGTACTCGACGACGTGGCCGGCCGCGCCGTCGGTGCCCATCTGCCCGATCGTCGCGAGGATGAGGTCCTTGGCGGTGACGCCGAAGCCGAGCTCGCCCTCGTAGGAGATCCGCATCGAGCGCGGCTTGGCGGCGACGAGGCACTGCGTCGCGAGCACGTGCTCGACCTCGCTCGTGCCGATCCCGAACGCCAGCGCCCCGAACGCGCCGTGCGTGGCGGTGTGGCTGTCGCCGCAGACGATCGTCATCCCGGGCTGCGTGAGGCCGAGCTCGGGCCCGATCACGTGCACGATCCCCTGCCGTGCGGAGCCCAGCGAGTAGACGGGGATGCCGAACTCCTCGCAGTTGCGCTCCAGGGTCTGCACCTGGACGCGGCTGAGCTCGTCCTTGATCAGCGCCACGGTCGGCGTGTCGTCGGTCGGCACGTTGTGGTCGGCGGTCGCGAGCGTACGGTCGGGCCGGCGGACCGTGCGGCCGGCCAGGCGCAGCCCGTCGAACGCCTGTGGGCTCGTGACCTCGTGGACGAGGTGCAGGTCGATCCACAGCAGTCCCGGCGCGACCTCGTGCGCCGCCCAGATCTTGTCGAACAGCGTCGTCGGCTCGGATGCGCTCATGCGGTCCTCAGCTCCTGCGTAGGCCGGCGGAGACGACGGCGAGCAGGACCGCGTCGTCGGGGCCGGGGTTCTCGAAGTGGTGGGGCAGGTCGGCGTCGAACGTCACGCAATCGCCCGCCGACAGCTCGTGGCGCTCGCCGTCGATCTGCAGCACGACGCGACCGTCCTGGACGAGCGCGCTCTCGCGACTGCCCGGCTCGTGCATCGGCGGGTCGCCGGGGCCGCCGGTCACAGCGCCCGCGGCGAGCACGTGGCGCGAGAGCTCGGCGCGCTGGCCCGGCAGCGGCGGGGTGAGGATCTCGGCGCTGTGGCCGGAGGCGACCGCGCTCGTGCCGGGTCGGCGCTCGTCGGCCCGCACGATCGCGACCTGACCGGCTTCGTCGAGGCGCAGCAGCTGCGACAGGCGCAGATCCAGCCCCGCCGCGATCCGCGCGGCGACCGCGAGCGTCGGGCTGGTCTCGCCGCGTTCGACCTGGCTGAGCATCGGGGCGCTCACGCCGCTGCGCTGGGCGAGGTCGCGCAGCGAGAGCGCCATCGCGTCGCGCAGCGCTCGGATGCGGGGGCCGACCGGCTTCGGGTGCTCGAGGGTAGTAGCGATACGCGCGTACGCTATCGCATACGCGCTCGTCGACGCTCATCGCGCCGGGCGGGACGGCCGATATCTGGTTGGTGCAACGGTCCGCCCGACAGGCAGCAGCGTCGTCGCTCACGGCGCGTGTGACGGCGGCGCCCCGCCGGCGTGCTGGCATGCTGGCGCCCATGCGGCTGCGACGCGCGTCGGTGGAATGCCTGCTCGCGGGAGCGCCGGTGCTGGCGATCTTCGTCTGGATGATCTTCCGCGAGGGCGGCTACTTCGAGCGCTCGTGGATGCCGGCGGCCGTCGTGATCCTCGCGGTCGGCGCAGCCTCGGCGATCGCCCAGCGCGCGGAGGTCGCGCTGCCCTCCCGCGCCGCGCGGGTGGCGGTCGCGGCGTTCGCCGCGTACGTGGCGTGGTCGTTCGCCTCGATCCTGTGGGCGAGCAACGCCGGCGATGCGCTCGAGGGAAGTCAGCGCGCGCTGCTGTACCTCGCCTGCTTCGCGCTGTTCGCGCTCCTGCCGTGGACGCCGCGCACGGCGCTCGTCGCGGTGCTGGCGTTCGTCGCCGCCGTCACGGCCGCCGGCGTCGTCACGGTCGTCCGGCTCGCCGGCGACGCGCCGCTCGAGGAGCTGTTCATCGACGCGCGGCTGCGCGCGCCGATCGGCTACCACAACGCCGCCGCGGCGCTGTGGACGATGGCGGCGGCACCGGCGCTCGTCCTCGCCGCGCGCCGCGAGGTCGCGTGGTGGCTGCGACCGCCGCTGCTGGCCTCGGCGACGCTGCTGCTCGAGCTCGCGATCCTCGGCCAGAGCCGCGGCTGGCTGTACACGCTGCCGGTCGTCCTGCTCGTCGCGCTGCTGCTCAGCCCCGATCGCCTCAAGCTCGTCGTCTTCGCCGCGTTCGCGGCCTGCGAGGTCGCGATCGCGGCGCCCGACCTGCTGGCCGTCAACAGCGCCGGCACGGACCTCGATCCCGAGACGGCACAGCGCGCGATCGCACCGGTGCTCGACAACGCGCTGGAGACGCTCGCCGCGACGACCGCGGGTGCGCTCGTCGCCGGGCTCGCGCTCGTCTACGCCGAGCGGGTGCTGCGTGACCGCGTCGTGCTGGGCGCTCGCGCGCGGCGGGCGACCGGCGTCGGGCTCGCGCTCGCCGCGCTCGCGGGCGGCGCGGCGGTCGTCGTGGCGGCGGACGGCGAGCCGCTGCGGCGCGTGGACAGCGCCTGGTCGCGCGTCACCGCGACGGAGGGGACGGGCGCCGAGGGCGGCTCGCACCTGGCGAGCCTCGGCAGCACGCGCTACGACTTCTGGCGCGTCGCGCTCGACGTCTGGCGCGACCATCCGGTCCTGGGTGTCGGCCAGGACAACTTCGTCGACGCCTACGCCCGTCTGCGCCGCAGCGCCTTCGAGGAGCCGCGCTGGGTCCACAGCCTGCCGCTGCGCCTGCTCGTGCACACCGGGCTCGTCGGCGCCGCGCTCTTCGTCGCCTTCCTCGCCGCGGTCGCGGCCGGCGCCGCCGGCGCCTGGCGCCGCGGGCGCGAGCGGAGCGCGCCGGCGGCCGTCGGCGCCGCGCTGCTGCCCGGCGTCGTGTGGATCGGGCACGGCTCTGTCGAGTGGCTGTGGGAGTTTCCGGCGCTGAGCTGCGCTGCGCTGGCACTGGCCGGCGCCGCGGTCGCGCTCGGGCGCCCCGTCGCAGACCGGGGGCCGGGAGGCGAGCGCGACGGGCACGCCGGGCCCGCGCCGCGCCGACGGGCGGAGCCCGCGCAGCGCGCGGTCGTCGCGGCCGCGCTCGCCGTCCTCGTCGTCGGTGTCGCGATCATCGTGCCGTCGCTCGTCGCCGACAGCGAGGTCTCGCGCGCCGCGCTGCACTGGCGCGAGGACCCGGCGCGGGCGCTGGAGCGGCTCGAACGTGCTCGCACGCTCAACCCGCTCGCCGCGCGCCCGTGGCTCGTGGAGGGGCTGATCGAGTCCGACCGGGGCAGGATCGCGCAGGCGCGGCGCGCCTTCGCGCGCGCGGCCGCCAAGCAGCCGGACGCGTGGTACCCGCGCTTCGCCCAGGGGCTGCTCGCCGCCGCCGCCGGCGACACCGAGGACGCGCGTCGCCTGCTGCTCGCCGCGCGGCAGAGGAACCCGCGCGACCCGCTGATCGGCGAGGCGCTGCGACGCGTGACGAAGAGACCGATGACGCTGAAGGAGGCCACGAGGCGGATCGAGGAGCGCCTGGATCTCCGCCGCAATCTCGCCTCCTAGGCGACCGCCGGCGATGACGCGGCGTCGGCGTAGAACCCGTCGCAACATTCTTTGCTCGAACGGGCGGCGCCCCCGAACGGGCATCGGTCCGATACTGTGCCGCCCGTGATGTCGCCGGAGGGGGTCGCCGTGCGCGAACGCACGGACAGGGGGAGACAGCGCGCGCCTCGGCGTCGCCGGCTGGTCGGACCGCTCGCGGTCGTCGTCGCCGCGCTGACCGCAGCGATCGCCGTGCCCGCGAGCATCGCCGGGCCGCAGCAGGTCGCGCTGCCCGCGGTCGACACCGCGCGCGTGGTGCCGATCGGCGTCTACAACGGGCCGGCCAGCCCGTCGGCGGTCGCGCGCTTCGAGCAGCGCCTCGGGCGCAGGGTGGACTTCGCGCACGACTACCTCGACAAGCGCAGCTGGAAGCGG
>DASZOA010000280.1:0-2273 GCA_035551055.1 Solirubrobacteraceae bacterium | reverse complement strand
CCAGCCCTTGCGCTCGCGCGCCCGCGCACGCACGCGCTCGATCTCGTCGGCGACGTCGTCGAGCGGGCCGGCGACGAGGATCTCGTCGGCGGTGCCGAGGTAGGCGCCCCAGTAGATGTCGAGTGGCTCCCCGCGCAGCGCCCCGAACGAGCAGTGCGCGTCGAGCATGACGACGACGTCGGGGACGCTCTGCGGCAGGCCCTCGCGCGCCAGTCGCCTTCCAGTGGTGATGTGGACCGCCTCGCCGACGCGGTTGAGCGCGATCGCGTGACGTGCGCAGAGCGCGGCGATCGCGCTCACCCCGGGGATGACCTCGACGGCGAATCGCACGCGGCCGCCCGCGACGATCGAGTCGATGATCGCGAGCGTCGAGTCGTACAGCGACGGGTCGCCCCAGACGAGGATCGCTCCGACGCCGTCGTCGCCTAGCTCGTCGACGATCAGCTGCTCCCAGATCGCCGCGCGCTCGCGTCGCCACGCGTCCACCGCCGCGGCGTACGCGGCGGCGCCGCGGTCGCGCTCGGGGTCGCGAACGGCGACGATGCGGTAGGACTGGTCGGAGATGAAGCGCTCGCACACCTCGCGGCGCAGGGCGACGAGGTCGTCCTTCTCGGCGCCCTTCTCCATCACGAAGAACACGTCGGCCTCGTTGAGCGCGCGGATCGCCTGCTGCGTGACGTACTCCGGGTCGCCGGCGCCGATCCCGATGAGCAGCATCCGCCTCATCGGCGGAGCCTGACGCCGTGCCGACCGTGCTCGTGCTCGGCGGCACCGGCGAGGCGCGCGCGCTCGCGGCGGCGCTCGACGCCGCGCCCGGCGTGCGCGTCGTCTCGACGCTCGCCGGACGGATCGAGAGGCCGCGGCTGCCCGCCGGCGAGGTGCGCGTCGGCGGCTTCGGCGGGCCCGCCGGGCTTGCGGCGTACATCGGCGAGCAGCGCGTCGCCGCCGTCGTCGACGCCACGCATCCGTTCGCCGAGCGGATGTCGCGGTCGGCGTTCGAGGCCTGCTCGCAGACCGGGACGCCGCTGCTGCGGCTCGAGCGCCCGCCCTTTCACCGCGATCCGGCGATCGACTGGCGCGAGGTCGCCTCGCTCGAGGCCGCGGCCGCGCTGCTGCCGCAGGCCGGCCGGCGCGTCTTCCTGACGACCGGCCGGCAGGGCCTCGCCGCCTTCGCCCCCGTCGCCGGTGCGTTCTTCTTGATCCGCTGCGTCGACGCGCCCGACCCCGCCGCGCTGCCCCGCGACCGCACCGTGCTGCTCGACCGCGGCCCGTTCACGCTCGACGGCGAGCTCGCGCTGATCGACGCCCACGCGCTCGACGTCCTCGTCACGAAGGACTCGGGCGGCGAGACGACGCAGGCCAAGCTCGCCGCCGCGCGCGCCCGCGGCCTGCCCGTGATCGTCGTCGCGCGCCCGCCGCGACCCGGCGGCCAGACGGCGCAGACCGTCGAGCACGCACTGGCCTGGCTCGCCGAGGGCGGTCACGTCGGGTAGCTGCGCGGCGTGTAGACGAGCGTGCGCCCGTCCGCGCCGCCGATCACCCGCGTCGTCGACGAGCCGATCACGAGCAGCGTGCGCATGTCGACGCGCTCGGCGTCGAAGGCGCCGAGCGTCGAGATCGAGACCGACTCGCCGGCGCCGCCGACGTCGCGCGCCACCACGACCGGGCAGTGCGGCGCGCGATGGCGCAGCAGCACGTCGCGCGCGCGCTCGAGCGGCTGCCGGCGGGTGCGCGACGCGGGGTTGTACAGCGCGAGCGCCAGGTCGGCCGCAGCCGCGGCATCCAGGCGGCGCTCGACCACCGCCCACGGCTTGCGCTGGTCCGACAGCGAGATCACCGCGAAGTCGTGGCCGAGCGGGGCGCCGACGCGGGCCGCCGCCGCCTGCATCGCGCTCAGCCCCGGCACGACGCGCAGCTCGACGTTCGCGAACCGGCCGTTGCCCGACTCCACCGCCTCGAGCACGGCGGTCGCCATCGCGAAGATGCCGGGGTCGCCCGACGAGACGACCGCGACCGAGGCGCCGCCCGCGGCGAGCTCGAGCGCGTGCCGCGCGCGGTCGAGCTCGACGCGGTTGTCGCTCGGATGGCGGCGCTGGCCGGCGCGCGGCGGGACGCGGTCGAGGTACGGGCCGTAGCCGACGAGCTCGTCGGCCGCCGCCAGCGCGGCGCTCGCCTCGGGCGTCAGCCAGTCCGGGCCGGCCGGGCCGAGGCCGACGATCGCCAGCGCGCCCCGACGGCGCGCCGCGCCGCGTTCCGTCCCCGGCGCCCGCCGG
>DASZOA010000279.1:0-3227 GCA_035551055.1 Solirubrobacteraceae bacterium | reverse complement strand
CCCTGCGAGAGCAGCAGCGTCGTGAGGAAGTTGCGCTGCTGGCGCTCGCGCAGCTCGTTGATCGCCGGGTCGTCGGTCTGGCCCTCGACGCCGTGGTTCCAGGAGCGGTTGTCGTCGGTGCCGTCCCGGTTGTCCTCGAGGTTGGCCTCGTTGTGCTTGTTGTTGTAGGCGACGAGGTCGGCGAGCGTGAAGCCGTCGTGCGCGGTGACGAAGTTGATCGACGCGAACGGCCGGCGCCCGTCGTCGTAGAGGTCGCTCGAGCCCGTGATCCGGCTGGCGAACTCGGCGGCGCTCGTCGCACCGCGCCAGAAGTCGCGCATCGTGTCGCGGTAGATGCCGTTCCACTCGGTCCACAGCACCGGGAAGTTGCCGACCTGATATCCGCCCGGGCCGACGTCCCACGGCTCAGCGATCAGCTTGACCTGCGAGAGCACGGGGTCCTGGTGGATCGTCTCGAAGAACGTCGACAGCCGGTCGACGTCGTAGAACTCGCGCGCCAGCGCGCTGGCGAGATCGAAGCGAAAGCCGTCGACGTGGCACTCCATGACCCAGTAGCGCAGCGAGTCCATGATCAACCGCAGCACGCTCGGATGGACGGGGTTCAGCGAGTTGCCCGTGCCGGTGAAGTCCATGTACAGGCGCGGGTCATCGGGCATGAGCCGGTAGTAGCTCTCGTTGTCGATGCCCCGGAAGGCGAGCATCGGTCCGAGGTGGTTGCCCTCCGCGGTGTGGTTGTAGACGACGTCGAGGATCACCTCGATGCCGGCCCGGTGCAGCGCCTTGACCATGCCCTTGAACTCGCGCACCTGCTCGCCCGTCGAGCCCGTCGCGGCGTAGTCGGCATGCGGCGCGAGGAAGCCGATCGAGCTGTAGCCCCAGTAGTTCGACAGGCCCTTCTCGACGAGGAAGTGCTCGTCGCAGTTGTGGTGCACCGGCAGCAGCTCGACCGCGGTCACGCCGAGCTCCTTGAGGTAGTCGATCGCCGGCTCGGAGGCCAGGCCGCCGTAGGTCCCGCGCAGGTCCTCGCGGATGTCGGGATGGAGCATCGTGAAGCCCTTGACGTGCGTCTCGTAGATCACCGTCTGGTTCCACGGCCGGCCGAGCAGGCGATCGCCCTCCCAGTCGAAGTCCGGGTCGACGACGAGGCACTTCGGGATCGCCTCGGCGTCGTCGTCGTCGTCGATCTCGAGGTCGGCCGTGTCCGAGCCGTCGGGGATGTAGGGCAGCACGCTCCCCCGCTCCCACCGGACCTCGCCCTCGATCGCGTTGGCGTACGGGTCGATGAGCAGCTTGCTGGGATTGAAGCGCTTGCCCGACTCGGGGTCGTACGGCCCGTGTACCCGGTAGCCGTAGCGCTGACCGGGGCCGATCCCCGGCAGGTAGCAGTGCCAGTTGTGCGCGATCCGCTCGACGAGCTCGATGCGCGTCTCCTCGTCGTCGGCGTCGAAGAGGCACAGCTCGACGCGCTCGGCGTGCTCGGTGAAGATGCTGAAGTTCGTGCCGCGCCCGGTCCACGTCGCCCCGAGCGGGAAGGGGCGACCGGGCCAGACCTCGATCGTGCTCTCGCGGACGCTCGGGATCACGCGCCGGCGCTCACGCGGTCGTCGGTTGCAGGCGCCGGCGCGCGGCGGTGCGATCGGACGAGCGCTCCGGAGAGCGGCGGAAGCACGATCGTGTCCTCGTCGTCGTGAAGCTCGGGGGCTCCGGCGGCGGCGGTCGTCAGGACGACCTCGCCGTCCGGGGCGACGGGCACGGCGCGGTGCTCGTCGGCGAAGTTGCAGGCCAGGCGGTACGGCCCGCGGTCGACGGCCAGCCAGCGCGCGTCCTCGTCGAACGCGACGACCGCCTCGCCGGCGGGCAGCTCGCGGCGCACCCGCAGCAGCCTCCCGTAGAGCTCGGCCGTCCGCTCGTCGCGCGCGCGCGTGAGCTTGGAGCGCTCGAACGTCGCGCGGTCCTGCGGGTCGGGCACCTGCTCGCCGGCGAACTCGGCGAAGGCGGCGAACTCGCGCCGGCGACCCTCGCGCGTGGCGATCGCGATCTCCTCGTCGATGTGGTCCGAGAAGAACTGAAACGGCGCCGGCTCGCCGTACTCCTCGCCCATGAACAGCATCGGCGTAAACGGCGACAGCAGCGTGCAGAACGCCGCCAGCGGGCGCGCCGGCGCGGGCAGGCGGTCGCCGAAGGCGCGGTTTCCGACCTGGTCGTGGTTCTGGTCGAAGACGACGAACTGCGCCGGCGGGCGGTCGTGGGCCGGCGCGCCGAAGCGGCGCTTGCGAAACGTCGAGTACTGCCCGTCGTGGACGAACGGGCGCCGGAACGCCTTGGCGAGGTCGGCGACTGCCCCGAACTCCTCGTAGTAGCCGCCGCGGTCGCCGGTCAGCAGCACGCGCAGCGCGTGATGGAAGTCGTCGGCCCACTGCGCATCGTGGCCGAAGCCGCCGATCTCCCGCGGGCGGATGACCTTCGGGTCGTTGAGCCCCGACTCGGCGATGACGAGCGCTCCCGGCCGCGCGGCGTGCACGCGCTCGGCGAGCACGGCGAGGATCGGCACGGCGCTCTGGTCGTAGATCGCGTGGATCGCGTCCAGCCGCAGCCCGTCGACGTGGAAGTCGCGCACCCAGCCCTCGGCGGACTGCAGGACCCACTCGCGCACCGGCTCGCAGTGCGCGTCGTCGTAGTTGATCGCCTCGCCCCAGAACGTCGAGTAGCGCTCGGTGAAGTAGGGCCCGAACGCGGCGAGCGCCTGGTTGCCCGATGCGCCGACGTGGTTGTAGACCACGTCGAGGATCACGCTGAGCCCGCTGGCGTGGGCGGCGTCGACGAGCCGCTGGAAGCCCGGCGGGCCGCCGTAGCTGGACTGCGCCGCCGACAGGTAGACGCCGTCGTAGCCCCAGCCGCGGCGTCCGGGGAACTCCGCGATCGGCATGACCTCGATCGCGGTCACGCCGAGCCGCGCGAGCGCGGGCAGGTGCTCGATCGCGGCGTCGAAGGTGCCCTCGGCGGTGAACGTGCCGATGTGCAGCTCGTAAATGACGAGATCGGTCGGCGGGTGCGGCACGAAGTCCCCGTCGGTCCAGGCGAACGCCTTCGGATCGAGCACGCGCGACGGCCCGCGCAGTCCCTCCGGCTGGTGGCGCGAGGCCGGGTCGGGGAGCTCGGCGCCGTCGTCGCCGAGGACGTAGCGGTAGTCCGCGCCGCCGCGCGCCGCGACCTGCGCCTCGTGCACG
>DASZOA010000278.1:0-2129 GCA_035551055.1 Solirubrobacteraceae bacterium | reverse complement strand
GTGCCGCACCGAGCACATGTTCATGGCCGCCGACCGCCAGTCGAAGATGCGCGAGATGATCCTCTCGGACACGATCGACGAGCGGCGCGCCGCGCTCGACGAGCTGCTGCCGCTGCAGCAGCAGGACTTCGAGGAGATCCTCGAGGCGATGGACGGGCTGCCGGTCACGATCCGCCTGCTGGACCCGCCGCTGCACGAGTTCCTGCCGCCCGACGAGGACGACCCGCGCGCGCACGCGCTGCGCGAGGTCAACCCGATGCTCGGCATGCGCGGCTGCCGCCTGGCGATCCTGCACCCCGAGATCTACGAGATGCAGGTGCGCGCGATCATGCGCGCCCAACGACAGGTCGCCGAGCGCCTCGGCCATCCGCCGCGGCTCGAGGTCATGGTCCCGCTGATCGACTACGAGCGCGAGCTGGAGATCGTCGAGGCGCTGATCTTCCGCGTCGCCGCCGAGGAGGGCGTCCTGCGCGAGCACTATCTCGTCGGCACGATGATCGAGCTGCCGCGCGCGTGCTTCCTCGCCGACTCGATCGCCACCCACGCGGACTTCTTCTCGTTCGGGACGAACGACCTCACGCAGACGGCGCTCGGCTTCAGCCGCGACGACATCGAGGGCCGGATCCTGTCGCCGTACATCGAGGCCAAGATCTTCGACCGCTCGCCGTTCGAGACGCTCGACACGCCCGGCGTCGGCCAGCTGCTGCGCATGGGGGCGTGGCTCGGACGCAAGACGAAGCTCGAGCTGAAGCTCGGGATCTGCGGCGAGCACGGCGGCGACCCGGACTCGATCGACTTCTTCCACAACTCGGGCCTGAACTACGTGTCGTGCTCGCCGTTCCGCGTGCCCGTCGCGCGGGTGGCGGCGGCCCAGGCGGCGATCCGCCGCGGCGACGACGGGGGCTGGTGAGGCCGGCCGCCCGCGGCGCGGGGCCGCCGACGCGGCGTCTTACCGGTAGGTCACGATCGACAGCCGCTTGACGTCGAGGATCCCCTCGCGTCCGGCCACGGCGTCGGTCACGCGCGCGACGATCGTGAACTGGATCTCGTCCGCCGAGCGGGCCGCGCGGCGCAGCGGCTCGCTGACGTTCACGCGCTTCTTCATGCGGATCGCGCGCGCGAGCGGCCGCCTGTCGAAGCGCCGGCGCTCGTGCGGTGCGTCGCAGTGGCCCTCCGCGCCGAAGCAGCCGCCGTGGCCGAAGACGTGGAAGGAGCCCGCGTAGCCGGCGTCCGCGTCCTTGCCGGTCGAGCCGTCGGCGGCCGGGTTGTTGATGTAGACGAGCCCCTCGTAGGAGCTGCCGGTGTGCTTGATCCCGCCGATCTCGAAGTCGGCGTGCTCGAACGCCGGGTCGGGAACGGCGAGCTCGGACGCCAGCGGCTCGCAGACGATGATCTCGCCGGCCGTGCCGGCGCCCGCCAGCGGCACGACGAGCGTCTCGGAGTCGGCGTAGTCGAAGCCGAGCGCGTTGGCGTTGAGCACGTCGCGCACCGTGAGGTTGAACGGCTCGAGGACGAGGTCCTCCCAGCCGGCGAACGGGACGGCGTTCATCCGGCCCTGCTGCTGCCACAGCCACCACACGCGGTCGATCATGCAGTGATGCGCCCAGAAGACGGGGTCGAACGCCGCGTAGCCGACGTTGGTCATCGTCCCGCCGACCCAGCCGTGCACGCCGTCGTGCATGTCCTCGCAGGCATCGCTGAAGACCGCGAAGCTCGGCTGCTCGAGGACGGCCCGCAGCTCGTCGGGGACGGGCAGGAAGTCGGGCGGGCCGGGGTCGCGGAAGGTCTCCTCGATCAGCGGGGCGCCGTCGCGGATGTCGGCCGGCGTGACGAGCGTGCGCGAGCCTGCCAGGGGGTTCGGCGCGCCGCCGACCTGCGGCTCGGCGAACGGCGCGGGGATCTCGCGCGTCGTCGTCCAGTCCCACCACGGCAGCGTCACGCCGCGGACCTGGTCGGCGAGCGCCTGCTCCAGGCGGTACAGGTAGGCGCGGTGCCAGGGCAGGAAGATCCGCTGGGGCGTGTGGTGCGGGCAGTCCCAGTACGGGACGCCGTGCCTGCCCGCGTGCTCGAAGAAGCCGCGGTCGTCGCCGCGCGCGACCGCGCTGATCTGCTTGATCTGCTCGAACGCG
>DASZOA010000277.1:0-4112 GCA_035551055.1 Solirubrobacteraceae bacterium | reverse complement strand
GCGAGCTCGAGCACCGCCCAGATCGGCGCTGCGCCGAGGTCTCGCCGGGGAAGTGGCCGATGATCTGGTTCGTCGGCGCACCTCCGCGAAGGTGTGCGCGAGCGTTCGTGCTGGCTGCGCTTGCGGTGCTCAAGCGGGAAGCGCAGGTGCGCGACGCGCTGGTCTGCGTGGTCGTCGATGACGCGCACCGCCGACGGGCGGCGCGCCGGTGTCGCCGGCCTTGGCGAGCAGGCCGGCCTTCGCGTCGCTCGCCGAGGTCTTGGGTGGGTTGGTCGTCGTGTCCTGCTACGCCGGCGAGCACCTCATCGAGCTCGCGGCGCAGCCCGGGCTTCCCGACGAACACAAGGAGCGGCAGCCGGGGGCTGCCGCTCGTGTCCGGCGATACGACGGGGTTGGCGCGCTACGAGAGCGGGAGCCAGTCGGTTCCGTTGATGCTCACCTGAACGCCGCCGCCGCTCTGGGTCGTCGAGGCGTTGTCGTCGTAGGCGAAGCCGCTTGGGTTTGCAGGGCACGACCCCACCGCGGGGCCGCTGGCGGTCGTCGTCGTCGAGCCGCCGTTGTAGCCGAGCAGGTTGAAGCCGGTGATCGGGCCGTTCTTGCCCTTCGAGTTGTCGCGTGCGATGTCGTTGAGCAGGCCCTGAGTGGTCGTCGTGACCCGCCGCTCCTGGACGATGACCTTCTCGGGGTCGTTCGGCGTCGGCTGGGGCTTGGTGCACGTCCACTCCGTGGTCGAAACCGAGTTGACGCGGAACTCGACGCTGGCCGCGTTCGCCTGGAGCGCGTGGTTGTTCCAGCCGTAGATGAGCTGGACGTCGCCCTTGCCGACGAAGCCGGTGCCGGTGGCAGGGTCGAACGTCACGATCGCGGCCGCGACGCCGGAGACCGCGATGGCGCCGACTGCGGCCATCGCGGCCAGAAGCTTCATATTCCTGCAGATCATTGGGAAACCCTCCGTGGTTGCTGTGTGCGGTCTGCAGACCGACCCGCTCCTCGAGCCGGCATATGAGCGCGAGACCGTGGTCGGACTATCGCGGCGGCGCCGGCGCGCGGCAATGGACCAACCGGTCAGAACTGCGTTCACGGCGATGAACGCCTGCCGTAGCATCCGTACCATGCGCGCGGGATGCTCGACGATGCGCCCTCCCCGCCCGCGCACGTGCCGGTCCGCGTCATGGTGGTGGACGACCACGACCTCTTCCGCAGCGGACTGCGTCGGCTGCTCGACGAGCAGGAGGGGCTCGAGGTCGTCGCCGACGCGCGCCGGGGCCACGAGGCGGTCGAGCGCGCGCGGGAGCTGCGCCCCGAAGTCGTCGTGATGGACGTCAACATGCCGGGGATGTCGGGCGTGGATGCGACGCGGGGGGTGCGGGAGGTCTCGCCGGAGACCGCCGTGCTCATGCTCACCGTCACCTCAGACGAGGACGCGGTGCTCGATGCGATCCTCGCGGGCGCGTCCGGTTACCTGCTCAAGGACGCGACGCTGCCGGAGATCGTGCGCGGCATCCGCGCTGCCGGCGAGGGCCAGTCGCTGATCGCGCCAGGGGTGGCCGGAAGCCTGCTCGAGCGGCTGCGCCGCTACGGTGCGCCCGACGCGCCCTCGTCGCCCCCGCCCGAGCTCTCGCCCCGCGAGCTGGAGGTACTGGGCCTCATCGCGGCGGGCTACGACAACGCAGAGATCGGCCGGCGGCTCCATCTGAGCCTGAGCACGGTCAAGCACCACGTCTCCAGCACCTTCGAGAAGCTCGGCGTCGAGAACCGCATCCAGGCCGCCGTGATGGCCGTCCGCCTCGGGCTCGTCGACGAGGACGTCGCTTCAGCGTGAGGTCGCCGGCGAGCCGGCGCACAGCCGGTCGCGGTCGCGCCGCAGCCCGGCAAGCTCGCCGCGCAGCGCGATCAGCGCGCGCTGGAAGCGAAGGTGCTCGCTCGCGATCGCGCGCAGCTCGACGCGCTCCTCGGCGACGGCGTCGTCGATGAGCTCCTGCATGCGCTCCTCCATCCGCAGCGACCACGCGTCGCCGGCGAGCGCCTCGGCGTAGCCCTCGGACAGCACGTCCTCGATCTGCGCCAGCAGCGTCTCTGAGGCCGCGCCGCTCATCGTCGCGCGGCGCAGCCGGAGCACCTTCTCCGTGACGGCGGCGAGGTCGGGCTGCATGCAAGCAAGGGTGCAGCGGCGAGCCCTCGGCCGCAATGGGCCGCGCGACCCAAGTGCGTTCACGCGCGTGAACGACCGGTCAGCACCGCGATCGCCGCGTCGCGGTCGGCGACCCCGAGCTTCGTCACCGACGAGGAGACGTGGCGGCGCACGGTGACCTCGGCGATCGACAGCCGAGCGGCGATCTCGCTCGTGCGCAGGCCCTCCGCCATCAACTCGAGCACCTCGAGCTCGCGATCGGTCATCGACGGTCCACCCGGCGTCGTCGGCGCGGAGCGTCCGCGCTCGCGCATGCGCAGGCTCTCCAAGAGCGTGAACGTCAGGCGCCGCGAGAGCGCGGCCTCGCCGGCGACCACGCCGCGCAGCGTCGCCGGAAGCCGCGTCGGGTCGAGGTCCTTGCGGACGTAGCCGGCGGCCCCGGCACGGACCGCCGCGAGCAGCGACTTGGGCTCCTCTGAATCGGTCAGGATGACGAGCTTGGTCGCGGGCCGCCCGCGGTAGATCGCGTCGACGGCGACGATCGCTCCGCCGCGCAGCTCCTCGTCGACGAGGCACAGGTCGGGCCGCTCGCTCGCCGCGAGCTCCGTCGCGGCGCGCGCGTCGAGCGGCTCGCCGCAGATCTCGAAGCCGTCGGCCTCCAGCGCCATCCTGATCCCGGCGCGCGTCGGCGCGTCCGGCTCGGCGAGCAGCACGCGAAGCCGCTCGCTCACGGCAGGAGCACCGTGATCTCGGTTCCCTCCCCCGGCTGCGAGTGGACGAGCATCTCGCCGCCGATCTGCTCGGCGCGATCGCGCATCCCGACGATCCCATGCCGCCCACTGAACTGCTCGAGCGTGGCGGGATCGAAGCCCACGCCGTCATCGGCGATCCGCAGCCGCAGCTCCGGACGGTCGTCGAGCTCGACGCTGATCTGCTCGGCGCGCCCGTGACGCGCGGCGTTGGTGACGGCCTCGCCGACGATCCGCAGCAGTGCCTCGCGCGCGGGGGCGGTCAGCTCCAGCCCGGGTGCCGTGCGCGCTCGCACCGGGGTGCTCCAGCGCGCCGCGGCCTCCTCGGCGATGCGCGCCAGCGCGTGGTCGAGCGGCTCGTCGGTCGGCCGCGCCAGCGCCGCGATCGCGCCGCGCGACTCGTCCAGCGCCCGTCGCGCCGCCGTCGCGATGTCGGCCAGCGCCGGCGGCGCCCCGTTGCGCACGCTGAGCGCCTCGGCCTGCTGGACGATGAACGCGAGATCCTGCGCCATGCCGTCGTGGATCTCACGCGCCAGGCGGCGACGTTCGTGCTGAACCGCCGCGCGCTCCAGCTCGCGCTGGGCGATGCGGATCTCGTAGATGCCGGCGACGAGCAGCGCGACGAAGAAGCCGAGTCGCAGGACGTCGCCGGTGTAGAAGAACTCCGAGTACCGCGACGGGAAGAGGAAGTAGTTCAGTCGCGCGAACGCGGCGAGCGTCGCTGCGACGGCGAACCACGTCGTCAGCGGGTCGCGCGTGCGCTCGGCGGCGCGCGCGAAGGCGATCGCCGCGGCCGCGAACAGCCCCATGATCACGAGCTGCAGCGCGAGCACCGCGGGGTCGCCTACGATCCGCGGCCGGGTCGCCGCCTCGGGCGACAGGCCGGGCGCGATCGCCTGCGGCAGCACGTCGCCGGCCAGCGCCGTCAGGCTCCCGATCACGACGAGCGCCGCGGCGCACAGGGCGAACATACGCCGGGCGGCCCGCGCCGGTCGCCGGACCGGACGCGGCGTCGCGAACGCACCGGCGGCGAACAGCGCCGCCGCCAGCAGGCTGCTCACGGCCGGGGCCCAGGTGTCGAAGGAGCCGGTGTCCACCCGTACGATCGCCGGGACGGCCGAGAACAGCAGGTTGGAGCCGGCGAAGAGGACGAGCGCCGCGGTCAGCAGCAGGTCCCTGCCGTCGAGGCTGCGCCGGAAGCGTCCGTAGATGAGCTGGGCGGCCAGCAGCGA